>CAZCEE010000149.1:0-6175 GCA_964497165.1 uncultured Schumannella sp.
CGAGCGGAGGAGGCTGCCGCCCTGTATGTCGAACTCGGTTCGCTGTTCGAGGCGGCGGCTGCGCTGGAGCTGGCAGGAACGGCCCTCGAGCAGGCCGGTGACGCAGTGCGGGCCCACTCGCTCCGCGAGCAGGCCCGCACGCTGAAGGCCTAGTTGAAGTCCGAGAAGCCGGGCGAGCCTCCCGCGGTCAAATCCGTGGAGCAGCCCGTGTCCGGTGCGCGGTCGAAGACGTGGTGGCCGTTCCCTACTGACGTGGTCAAGTAGGCGCAAACGACGTTGTCGTCATCCTGGACTTGACCGTCGATGAACAGCTGGGTGCTCCCGTCGCCGGCGACCGAGAAGCGCGCTAGCTCGGTCGGCGTCGTCGTATCGTCGAGGACGACGAGCGTGTACGTCACGTGCTTGCAGCTTGCCGCGGCAAGGGCGACGATCGCTTGCGCGCGCTTGTCGGCAGTGTATTGAACGTCCGTAGGGTAGATCACGTCCGCACACGCCGGGCCGTTAACGTCATCCAGAGCCGCGCTTGCGAAGGACGGTACGAGCGCCATCGCTAGGGCGATGACCGTTATCCCAAGAATCTTTCTCAATTTCTCCCCTCTCATAGATCAGATCACCGCACGAGGAGTGTTCCAACACCCTCGAATGTCCATGTCCCATTACCGCCGGAGCCGGCGATCACGATCCGCACGGACTGGTTCGCGATGTCGTGTGCCGTGAAGAAGGTGTTCAGAGGCGTCCGGTCGATCTTCGCCTGCCCGAGATTCGTGCCGCGGGCGACGTTCCACTGGCGCGCGCGGAACAGGGCATTTCCGGACACGTCGATCCCGTTGATGCTCTTGACGTAGGCCGTCGAGACGTCGCTCGCGTTCCGGTTCGGAATGCTGACGCGAGCCGTGACGACGCCATTCGAGCCCAGGGCCATCCCGATGGGGTCGAACTCGACGAACGCCTCGTACTCGCTCGCCGCCGTGCACGGAGCGGGATCGTCAACATTCACGAGCCCATCGCCGTCGTCGTCGCGGAAAGCGTTCAACGGATCGTTGGCTGCCGACAGGAACTCCGGCTCAAAGGTGATGCACGGCAGGCTCTCTTCCGCATCTGTGAGGCCGTCGTTGTCCGCGTCGCCGACGACCGTGAACGCCCGCATCGCACTGTCACTGTTACCCGCGGCATCCGTCACCGTCAGCGTCAGCGTGTAGTCCCCGAGCGGGAACCACCCACCCGCCTCAGGCGAGAAGTCGACAATCGCACCGCTACCGGTGGCCGAGGAGCCGCCGGGACCGCTGAGCTGCCACTGGAGTTGCGCGGCCGGCAGCGTCCCGTCCTCCGCATCCCAGCCGGAGCCGCGCGCCGGGACGAGCTCGTATTGCCGGAAGGTCGCTCCGATCGACGGCGTGTAGATCGCCGCGGTCGGCGGCTTCTGCTCAGCCTGGACAGCCTCGCCTGTCGAGCTCACCACCCGGTTGTAGCCGTCGCTGACCGCGACCTTCAGCGTCGGATTCTCGCACGTGAGCGAGGGATCGAAGTTCGTCGTCCACGACGCGGTCGCTCCCGATGCCTCGTCCGGCTCGAGCGCGACCGCTGCGACGTAGACCAGCCCGCCGCAATCAGCAAGCAGGTCGAGCCGGTTGTCGGCCGCGTTGTCGTCGGTCACCTCGACGTCGACGGTCGTGCCTCGGCCGCCGCCCGGGGTGCCGATGATGATGTCGGTCTGAGAGTTCTCGGTGCCGAAGAAGAACGTGCGGACGAAGGCGAGAGTGCCGCCGGCAAAGTCGCTGTCGAAGCCGTCCTCGGTCGCCTGCTCTTCGCTCTCGTCCTCGAAGTCGAAGATCCAGATCCCCCCGTCACGCGTGAAGCTGATCCTGCCGTCCGTGCCCCATGCGGGCTGGCGGGCGTCGCTGACCAGCAGGGACGAGAAGGGCTCGTTGGAGGCGTCGGTCACCCAGACCTCGCGGCCGACCTCGCCCGACTGATCGAAGGCGATCCGGTCGTCACCCGCGGTTCGCGACCAACTCGGGTTCGCGATGTTCGCATCGTCGGTCAGGGATCGGAGTCCACCGTCCGGCCGCAAATCGACCACGACTAGGTCGATGAAGTCGCCCCCACCCTTCGATTCCGCGAAGGCGATCTCGGTGGCGTCCTGATTCCACGTGGGGTCGCTCGCCGGCCCGTTGCCTTCGTCGTCGCTCGTGTAGACCCGCTTCGGCGAGCCGAAGGAGGGAATCGCGCCCGAGAGGCCAACGGAGATCGTGTAGAGGTCGCCCTCGCTGACGAACGCGAGCGCGCCCTTGACGGCGTCGCTGCTCTGGTTCCAGGCCGGGTCGCCCGCCGAAGGGCGGATGACCTGCCAGCTCGGATCGGTGTCGTCGGCCTCGTTGTTCGTCAGCGAGCTCCGTTCGCCGGTGGCGAGATTGAAGACCTGGATCTGGGACTGGCTGTCCACGCCGCTACTGCGCGTGCGGAAGACGATCTCCGTGCCGTCGCCGGACCAGCTCGGATCCGACTCGCTCTCGGGCGACGTGTTCGTGAGCTGCGTCCTGCCAGTGCCGTCGATGCCCATGTAGCCGAGGTCGACATCCACGCCGTCGCAACACCAAGCACGGAAGAAGGCGATTTTCTCGCCGTCCGGCGAGAACGACGGATTCAGGTCGCCGTCCAGCGAGCCCGGTACCTGGGCCTGACCCGTGCCGTCGGGAGCCGTCGTGTACAGGCGCCACTGGCCGGACCGGGTGCTCGCGAAGGCGATCACGTCGTTGCGAGGAGACCACGCGGTGTCCTGCTCGAGCGCGCTGTTGATCGTCAGCCGTGTCTGCCCGCTGCCGTCGTGGTTCATCACGTACAGCTCGGCCTCTAGATTGTCGCGCGTGCTGATGAAGGCGATGCGGCCGTCCGGCGCGACGCTCGGGTCGCGGCCGCCCGCGGTCGTCAGCTGCTCCTCATTCAAGCCGTCGGCGTCCATCGACCAGATGTTGCCGTTCCTGACGAAGATGATCTTCGAGTTGTCCGGCGACCACTGGGGGTCGCCGTCACGGGCGCTCGTGTTCGTGATCTGGACGGGATTGCTGCCGTCTCCGTTCATCGTCCAGATGTCGTAATCGCCGTCGCCGCCGTCGCGGTCGCTCGAGAAGACGATGGGCCCGTTCCGGCCGAGGAGCGCCGGCTTCGGCACGGTCACGGACTCCGTCGAGTCGCTGCGAGGCCCGACGTAGATGCTCCCCTCGCGCGACCACGCGACCCACTCGCCGTTCACGGTCAGCGCCGGCTGTGACTCGCGCCGCGGCGAGGTGTCCGTGTAGTTCTCCTCGGTGAACCCGGCCCCCGTGCTCGTGAAGCTCGTGATCGACGGCCGATTCGTCTTCAGCGTCGACCACAGTAGGGTTCCCGCGCCGGGCGTGCCGCTCCAGAGCTCAAACTTGTCTGCCGCAGCGTGGGCCGTGACGACGAAGGCGAAGGTGCCCTTCGTCGGAGTCTCTGCGGGCGAGTCGTCGTCGTGCACTGAACCGTCGAACGAAACGCGAACGCCGTCGGCGCGAAGAATGTTTCCGCCCGGTTCGCGCTGGACGAGCTGGTACGAGCTCGCAGCGTGCGTGCCGAACTCCTCGAGAAGACCGGCGACGAACGACTCCTCGACTGCGGTTCCCGTCGGAGTGCCATCGGTGGTGCCGGTTGCAGCAAATGCCGAAGCGATGGCGGCGACGCCACCGACCGTGCCGGCAACAGCCGACGTGGTGCATTCGGTATTCACCTGGCCACCGAGGGCGCAGAGGAGATACGCGTAGTCCTCCTTCTCCAGGAGCGTTGTGTTGTTGTTCCATGTCGTCCCCGACAAGGCCATGGCCGTGCGGTCGTCGGCGAGAAACGAGCGTGAGGCGACGTTGTAGCCGCGGTTCGGGCTCGTTCCATCAGCCGCGGTATTGAGAGAGTGGCGGAACCCGAACGACCGTGTGGCGGGAGTAAGACCGAAAGTGTGGCCAATTTCCATGGCGAGAAGCGCACCTGTATTCGAGGGCGTTGCGCTATCGGGGATCGCGCGTACCCAGGCCTCCGGGGAGATCAACGACGCCATTCCCTCTGCACAACTGCTCGAGCTGCCGAGGCTCTTGTCGGACGAGATCGCGCCCACGACGCGATCGGCCGGTGCGGTCGGATTGGCCGTGTTCCAGGAAACGAGGAACTGGGCGAGTTGCGCCTTGATCGCGTCAAAGTTCAACCCACTTCCGCAGAGCTTGCCGTCGGCGTTCATCAGGGAGCCCACGTCGAGCAGCGTGGAGTCGATTGCGTAGCGGATCCCTCCCGATTCGGTTCCGAGGGTCGTGACACCGCTCGGGACGGGGAAGAGGCGCGACAGCGTCTGCATCCCGTTCTCGATCGCCGCAACCGCCGCGGCGGGGAACTCCGAGCTGTAGGCGTTGGCGGCGTTCCCCATCGGGACGACGAGGATCCGGAGCGCGTTCGTTTTCTTCTCGACGGTCTTCGTCGTGAAGGCCGTCAAGGTGCGCGACGACACGACCGGTGTCGCGGTCGCCGATGTCTTGTACTGGAAGGTGATCGTCGCGCTGAACGAAGCCGTGTACGCGTCGGTGGTCGCCCCCGGCGCGAGAGCGGAGCCGGACACGATGAACTTGACGTCGGCGGTCGAGTCGTTCACCGGAGCGGTGGCGTAGGTCGCAGCCGTCGGATAGGTGCTGACCGGCGAAGGCGTACCGACGACCCCGTCGGCGAGCGTCGCGCCGCCGCCGGTGGCGCTGAGCGTGCCACCCGTGATCTGGATCGAATCGTTGTTGTCATGGCACGACGGCATGCTGAAGTACATGCGGACGAGCGTCTCCTTGCCGCGGACGATCCGGTCGTAGGAGCCGAGTCCCTGGTTGACCGTCGAGTCGCGCAGCTGAAGCTGCGTGAGGTTGCACGCCGGGGGTGCTCCCGACCCAGCCGACGTCAGCGCGCCGAGCACCGCAACTACACCTACACCACCGACAATGAACTGCCGCCGGAATCGCCGCATGATCCCTCCCCCTTCGAAACCGTTGTTCCATGAGCCTGCCACGCTGCCGCCACGATTTCAAGGGCAGATTCCGTTTTTCGTTCAGGAAGTGGCGGTCGGGCTCGCTACCGTCTGCGCTGATGGCCGGTCGTCGAGGGCGAGCGCGACCGCTTCTTCGGGCGAGAGCGAGCGGCCCGCTTCCCATTCCGTCGCGAAGGCCGGTTCCCCGAGTTCGGTCTGAGGGGGGTGAGGAACTGGTCTCGGATCGCCTCCTCGGCCGGCGAGAGGGCGGCGCCCGTCGTCTCGAGCAGCATTTCGGCGCTGGCGAAGAGACGGGCTGCCTCGCGCGCCCGGCCTGCGATCGCGTTCACGGCCGCGATCCCCTGGACGCACTCGGCGGTAACACGCTTGTCGTTGCGGTCGCGGGTGAGCTCGAGCCCCTCGGCGAGGAGGTCGTGGGCGCGTGCCGGGTCGCCGTTCGTCCGCAGTTGGACGCGGCCGAGATTCGCCACCGCGACGGAGATGCTCCAGGTGTCCCGGACCTGGCGCGCCAGGGCGAGACCCTCCTCGAGCAGCGCCGTAGCCCGATCGTCGTCGCCCTGGGTCAGTTCGGCACGCCCGAGCCGGAGGAGAGAGTTGGCGATCAGGCGCTTGTCGCCGAGCCCGCGCCGGAGCGCCAGGCCGCGCTCGAAGAGGCGGATCGCTTCCTCGAAGTCATCATTCGCGGCGGCGATCTCCGCGAGCGTGCTGAGCGCGCCCGAGGCCGTGAGCTTGTCGCCCTCCTCCGTCGCCAGCTCCGTGCTCTTCCCCGCGAGCTCGGCGGCCTCCTCGTTCCGCCCCGCGGACATCGCGAGCCAGGCGAGCTGGGCAAGCACGGCCGCTTCGGCGCTGCGATCGCGGACCTTCCTGCGCGAGCTCGAGGCTGCGCTCGAACGCCTCCTTGGCCGGCACGAAGTCGCCCTTGTCGACGAGGGACGCGAGGCCCTCGAACACCTCCCCGAGGTTCAGCTGGTGGCCGCAGACGGCGTCCGCGACCTCGAGCGAGCAGAGGCGCCGAGCGCCGCAGCTTCCGTCTTTCGGACGAGCTCGAGCGCGAGGTTACGGTCCGTAACCGCGACGGCCTCAGGCGTACAGCATTTGCATCTCGTGGAGCGGCTTCGGCTCGAGCTCGGGCGCGTGCCCGGCCTGGCC
>CAZCEE010000150.1:0-6137 GCA_964497165.1 uncultured Schumannella sp.
GGAGCCCGCCGCGAGGTCGACGATGATGCTGCCGGGCTTCATGCTCGCGACATCCGCCGCAGTGAGCAGTCGGGGTGCCGCACGGCCGGGGATCGCCGCGGTCGTGATGATGATGTCGACCTCGCGCGCCTGCTCGGAGTAGATCTCGGCGGCGCGCTTGTCGTACTCCTCGCTCGTCGCCTTCGCGTAGCCGTCGGTCGAGACCATCTGCTCGGCGACCTCGACGGGGAGGTACTCGCCGCCGACCGACTTCACCTGGTCGGCGACTTCGGGTCGCGGGTCGGTCGCCCGCACGATCGCGCCGAGGCTCGCAGCTGTGCCGATCGCCGAGAGTCCAGCGACACCGACACCGGCCACGAGCACCTTCGCCGGCGGAACCTTGCCGGCCGCCGTGATCTGCCCGGTGAAGAAGCGCCCGAACTCGTTCGCGGCCTCGACGACCGCGCGATACCCCGAGATGTTCGCCATCGAACTCAGCACGTCGAGGGATTGCGCCCGCGAGATGCGCGGGACCGCATCCATCGCCAACGCCGTCACGCCACGCGACCGCAGCGCCTCCAGCAGTTCGGGGCGCTGAGCCGGGCTGAGCAGCGCGACGAGCGTCGCGCCCTTGGCGAGCAGCGGGATCTCGTCGTCGGTCGGCGCGACGACCTTGAGCACGACATCCGAGCCCCATGCCGTCTTCTTGTCGACGAGCTCGGCCCCCTGGGCGGCATAGGTGTCGTCGGGGAACGAGGATGCCGCGCCGGCGCCGCGCTCGACGACGACCTCGTAGCCGAGGCTGCGGATCTTCGCGACGGTGTCGGGGGTTGCGGCGACGCGGGTCTCACCCGCGCGCTCGGCGACGATGCCGATTCGGCTCATGTAGAGGACACTCCTGGTGGCATAGCGAACGACGTGTTCTCGGCCCTAGAGAGAGGGATGGGTGGCGGCTCGCCGAATCCGCCCCGGCTCAGTGGCCGAAGCGGTGCCTCTCGCGGAACACTGGCAGACCTCGGCGCCATCGTCAAATCCGCGCCCTCAGCGCGAAAGATAACGTCGCACGGCCTCGGCCGAGGTCGCGTGGTCGACGACATCCGGTTCGCCTGAGGTGGTGATCGACCCGACCACGGCGCCGTCTACTTTGATGGGGATCGAGCCGCCGTGCGCTTTGAACGCGTCGTGGTCGATATCGGGCAGTTCCTCGAACGGCGTGCCTGCCTCTTCATGGCGGCGTCGCACGAGCAGCGACGGCTCGCCGAACCGCTCCACGACGGCGTGCTTGCCGGCGAGCCACGGGTCGTTCCCTGCCCCGGTAGAGCCGAGCTTCGCCTGGAACACGATGTCGCCGCGCAACACCACCCGCACGGCGAGGTTGAGCCCGCGCTCGTCGATCACCTCGACCGCGGCCAACCCCAGGTCGACGGCATCGTCGTTGGTGAACGACGGAACGTCGAGCACGGGCTCCCGCTCGAGGTCGTCGACGGTGTATTCCGGGAGTTCGTCGCTCATGCCCGAAACGCTATCTCTGGGATGCGAAGTGCCAGAACGCGCCGCTCATGTTCCGCGAGATTCCAGTATTTGGGCACTTCGCGAGCCGCCGCCTCGACCTTACCGGCGGATCGTCCCGCTGAGGGCGGCAAGACGGGTGAGTACGGCGGGCCGGGCGACGACCCAGCCGACGATCATCACGACGAGAGATGCCGCGAACACGACGAGCCCGATCCACGATTCGTCGTCGAGCCCGGAGTACATGTGGTTGAGGTTGCGCAGGGCCCCGGTCGCGAGCACGAGGCCGACGTGCAGGATCGTGAAGCCGATGAAGTAGAGCATCACCCAGACATGAAGCGTGCGCGTCGGCTTCTCGGGAACCCAGGTCAGCGACGCGGGCCAGATCGTCGACAGCCGCAGCCCGGTGAACAGGGCGAGGGGCGCCGCGACGAACACCGTGAAGCCGTACATCAGCAGTTGCAGACCGTTGTAGTGCACCCAGCCGTTGTGGGTGGGCCAGTCGAGTGAGAGGTACTGGATGAAGGCCGAGAGCGCGTGCGGCACGACATCCCACGACATCGGCACGAGCCGCAACCACTGGCCCGAGACGAACAGCAGCACCCAGTAGAGCACCCCGTTGAACACCCACACGGCGTCGAGCGCCAAGTGAAACCAGACGTGGATGCTGTGCCGCCGCGGCGGGTTCTTCGTGCGAATCAGCCCGTTGTTGCGGCGGGTCCAGAACGCGGGGGGCCGCTTGCCCGACCCGATCTGGCACCCGGTGCGCACGATGAGCACTAGGAAGAACGCGTTGAGGGCGTGCTGCCACTGCAGCCACCAGGGGAAGCCGACGGGGGTTCCGGCCGGGATATCCGTCGCACCCGGGTAGTCGGCGATGAACGACTGGATGTCGGGAAGCTCCCGCAGCCACCGGGCGACGAGCACGGTGGCGACGAGCAGCACCAGCCCGATCGGCACGAGCCAGAGGAGCGGAAACCAGCGGGACGATCGGATGCTCCCGCGCGACACCGGAGCGGGGTCGGGGGCGGGCACGCTTCCACCGTAGCGTCCGACAGCCGGGCCTAGGATCGGAGGCATCGTGACTTCGCCGACCGCCCCCGCAGCCGACCGGCCGACGGCCCGCCACATCCTCTTGCTGGTACTCGTCGGGGCGATCGGCGGAACGTTCTCCGGCGCTCTGGGCGTCGGTGGCGGCATTGTGATGGTGCCGCTGCTGCTCATGCTGCTGAAGTTCGACCAACGGCGTGCAGCTGCGACGTCGCTTGCCGCGATCGTGCTCTCGTCGATCTCGGGCGCTGCCACCTATGGCGTCGCGGGGCACACGGATGTCATCGCCGGCCTACTGCTCGGAGCTGGCGGGGTCGCGGGCACCCTCATCGGCACGCGCCTGCTCAAAGTGCTGCCGATCGCGGTTCTGCGTTGGGGCTTCATCGTCTTGCTCGTCGTGATCGCGGTGCGGATGTTCCTCGTCGTGCCCGACCGGGGTGCGGACATCGAGTACACGGTGGCGATCGGGATCGGGCTGGTCGTGTCGGGTGTCGTCATGGGCATCCTCGCCGGCATGTTCGGCATCGGCGGTGGGGTGCTCATCGTTCCGCTGCTCGTCGCCGTCTTCGGTGTGAGCGACCTCATCGCGAAGGGCACCTCGCTGCTCGCGATGATCCCGATCTCGATTTCGGGATCGATTGCGAACGTGCGCAACCAACTGGTGCGCCCGCTCGACGGTCTCATCATCGGTGGCACGGCGCTTCTCGCCTCACTCGGTGGCGCGGCGATCGCGTTCATCATGCCGCCGTGGCTGTCGACGCTGCTGTTCGGACTCTTCGTTGCGGCGACCGCCATCCAGCTCACCATTCGTGCGATCAACCAGCACAGGGCGGCGAAGTCGGGCGACGCGACCTAGATGTCGAGCGTTTCGCCCGGCTGAAGTTCGGTGAACGTGCCGCCGCCTTGCTCGGTGGCCCAGGCGAGTCGCGCCGCCGCCATCTGTTTGCCGGCGACCGACAGTGTCATGTCGTGCACGTAGAACGCGCGCTTCGGTTTCACGGCGAGCACGTAGTCCATCGCCTCGCCGATCTTGAGCCACGGGGCGCCGATCGGGGCGGCGAGCGTGCCGACCTCGACGCCGGGAACGGCGTACGAGTCGCCGGCGTAGTACAGCTCGTCGTTCACGAGCACGCCGACGTTGTCGATCACCGGGATCGATTCGTGGATGACTGCGTGCTGACCGCCGAAGAACTCGAATGTGAACGGCCCGGCCTGCACGGTGTCGCCCGGCGCGACAACCTCGATCTCGAGGCCGTCGGCCTGATCCGCGACGCCCTGCGGCGCGAAGACCTTCGCGTCGGGGTTCTTCTCGAGGATGCGACGTACCTGTTCGGCTGTCCAGTGGTCGGTGTGTTCGTGGGTGATGACGATCGCGACGACCCCGGTGATGTCGGGATGCGACAGGAAGACCCCGGGGTCGATGACGACGCTCTCGTCGCCGAGGGCGAGCTGGAGGGTCGCGTGTTCGTACTTGGTGATGCGCACGCTGTGACATTACCGGCGAACCAGCACCCGAATACCCCAGGGGGGTATGGTGTTGACATGATCGACGATCTGAAGAAGAGAGCCCTGCACCGCGCGCGCATCCTCGAAGGGCAACTGCGCGGCGTGACGAAGATGATCGACAGCGAGGAGTACTGCGTCGACATCATCACGCAGACCCTCGCCATCCAGAAGTCGTTGCGCAGCCTCAACAAACTGCTCGTCGAGAACCACCTGCGCACCCACGTGAGTCACATGTTCGACGCCGGGGGAGAAACCCGCGACGACGCCATCACCGAACTGCTGACCGTCTTCGAACTGGAGAACCGATCCAAGTGACCATCCACGACCACCACGACCACGCCACCCACGACCATTCGGCGCACGCGCCCGCCATGCCTGAGGGTCACGACCACGCCGCATCCGCGGGCGCGCACGACCACTCGCACCACGCGAACTTCCGTGCGCTGTTCTGGATCAGCCTCGCCCTCACCGTGCCGACGGTGGTGTTCTCGACCGGGCTGCAAGAGAGCCTCGGGCTGTCCGGCCCGCGGTTCCCGGGCAGCGAGTTCGTCTCGGCGGCGTTCGGCATCGCGGTCTTCGTCATCGGCGGTCGGGTCTTCCTGACCGGTGCGGTCGGCGAACTCCGGGCGCGCACCCCCGGGATGATGACGCTCATCTCGCTCGCCCTCGTCGTCGCGTTCGGTTACTCGCTCGCGGTGCTGCTCGGCTTCCCCGGCATGGACTTCTGGTGGGAGCTCAGCACCCTCGTCACGATCATGCTGCTCGGCCACTGGATCGAGATGCGCGCGATCTCGGGCGCCCGCGACGCGCTCGGCGAGTTGGCCAAGCTGCTCCCCGATGAGGCCGAGATGGTGCATGGCGACCACGTTTCTGGACAGCACAGTATGACCGTCCCGATCGCGAAGCTCAGCGTCGGCGATCTGGTGATGGTGCGTCCGGGCGCTCGCGTGCCCGTCGACGGCGAGGTCGTCGACGGCGAGTCGCAGCTCGACGAGTCGCTTCTGACGGGCGAGTCCGCCCCCGTCGCCGCAGCCGTCGGGTCGGCGGTCGTGGCGGGCAGCGTCAACGGCTCAGGATCGCTCACCGTCAAGGTGACCCGGATCGGCGACGACACTGCGCTCGCCGGTATCGGGCGTCTCGTCGCCGAAGCACAGGCGAGCCGTTCGGAAGCCCAGTTGCTCGCCGACCGTGCCGCGGCGCTCCTCTTCTACGTCGCTCTCGGCGCCGCGGCGCTCACCCTGGTCGCCTGGCTGTTCCTCAAGCCCGACGATCCGGCGTTCGTCGTCGAACGGGTCGTCACCGTTCTTGTCATCGCCTGCCCGCACGCGCTCGGGCTCGCCATTCCGCTCGTCATCGCCCTGTCGACCGCGATCGGCGCCCGCCGCGGCATTCTGGTGCGCGACCGGGAGGCCCTCGAAGAGGCGAAAGATGTGGATGTCGTGCTCTTCGACAAGACCGGCACCCTGACGATGGGGCGGCAGGGTCTCGTGAGCGTCACCGCAGCGCCCGGCGTCGACGAGGCCGAGGCGCTCGGGCTTGCCGCCGCGATCGAGGGGAAGTCGGAGCATCCGATCGCGCGTGCCATCGTGACGGCAGCGGGGGACCGCGGCATCAAGATTCCGCGGTCGACGAAGTTCGCATCCCTCGCCGGGCGGGGCGTGTCGGCGACGGTCGGCGGGCGCGAGCTGCGCGTCGGCAGTTCGCGCGTCGTGGCCGAGGCGGGCATCCATCTCGATCCGTCGCTCGTCCACGCCGCGCGTGACGCGAACCGTGACGGCGCGACCGTCGTGCACCTGCTCGAGGGCGACGCGGTGCTCGCGTCGTTCGCGCTCGCCGACGTCATCCGGCCCGAGTCGGCGGAAGCCGTCGCGGCGCTGCAGAAGCGCGGCGTGCGGGTCGCGATGCTCACCGGCGACTCGCACGAGGTGGCGCACTTCGTCGCCGCGAAGCTCGGCATCACGGAGGTGTTCGCCGAGGTGCTGCCCGCGCAGAAGTCGGCGACCGTCGAGAAGCTGCAGGCCGGCGGAGCCCACCGCGTCGCGATGGTCGGCGACGGCGTCAACGACGCCCCGGCCCTCGCCCGTGCCGACGTC
>CAZCEE010000151.1:0-6127 GCA_964497165.1 uncultured Schumannella sp.
GAGCGCCTGCGTGAGCACATCCGGCGTCAGGTTGAGTGTGCCGATCTCGGGGAGGTGCTTCGCGAGCTCCTGGAAGGCGAGCGCGGTGAGCAGCGTCGGCTGCACCCCGGAGTAGGCGGCGAGCCGCGCGGCCTCGGTGTCGGCATGGGCAGCGCCGACGACACGGGTGCTGTCGGCCCGAGCGGCGGCCTCGAGTTTCGCCCGCTCGGAGCTGGCTTTCGCCGCGATGAGGGCCGTCGCGGCCTCCTCGGTCGCGCGGCGCTGCGAGTTCGCGCCCTCCTGCTGCACCAGCTGCTGCTCGCGGGTCGCGAGTTCGATCTTGCTCTGCAATTCGTTCTCGGCGATCGTGCGCTCACGTTCGACCGCCTGCGCCCGCCGTTCGTACGTGGCGGCGTCGGCATCCTGCTGCACCCGTTCGCGCACCGGCGTCTCGAGCGCCCGCTCGAGGTCGGCCTGCGGGCGGATCGACACGATGCGCACCGCGACGACGATGACCGAGGTCTCGGCGAGCCGTTCGTCGCCCGCGAGCCCGGATGCGGTGACCGCGCGCACCTTCGGGATGCCGGCGCCGAGCACATCCACGAGGTTCAACGACGAGATGTGTTCGACCGCATACTGCTGCGCGAGTTCGGTGATGCGCGTGCCGACCTGTTCGAGCGGCTTACCCATCCAGCGACCCGAGTAGGGGTCGATCGAGAAGTCGATGCGCCCCGCCGCGACACCTGCGTCGGCGAACCGATAGGTGACGGTCGCCTGCACCGACACCTCCTGAAAGTCGAGGGTGCGTGCGCCGAACAGCATCGAGAGCTCGTTCTCGGCGATCGGCACCTCACTGATCGCGGCGTTGAGCGCGCGGAAGTAGAAGGCGATTCCGGGCCCGCTGTGCACGATCCTGCCGCGGCGCGCGTGCACGATGTGGCTGGTGGGGGTGGAGCGCAAATGCCGGGCGAAAGCGAAGCGGCGGATGTCGGCCATGCCGCACAGCCTAGGGCGCGCGGCACTCTCGCTCGAAGGCTCGCTACCCCTAGGCTGGGGCCGCTCGGCTCTGCCGGGCATTCAGTTCAGCTGGGCCTCAGTTCAAAGGAGAACACCGTATGGCTGCTGTATCCAAATCCCGCCGGTCGATCGCGGGCATCATCCTCGTCGTCGCAGGAGCGCTGTTGCTGCTTCACGTCGTGCTCGGCCTCGCCGCAGTCACCGCACTCGGTTCCTGGCTCCTCGGGCTCGCCTACCTCGCGATCGGCGTCGCCTTCCTGATCCTCGCGATTGCGTCGTTCCGTGGCACGATCGCGCGCATCGCGCTCATCGTCGGTGGCGTGGGCTGGCTGCTGCTCGCGCTGGCCTTCGTTGTCGCCCTGCCCTCCCCTCTGGGCGAGATCGCCGCGATCGCGGCTGCTCTGGGTGGCGTTGTCGCCGCGATCGCGCTCTACGTCGGCAAGGAGATCACCAACCAGTCGGCGCTTGCGTTCATCGTGACGACGATCGTTGCTGCGATCATCCTGCTTGCCGGAGTCGCCGGCGCCGCCCTGGGCGTCTTCGCGACGGTCCTGTGGATCGTGTTCGCCCTCGGCCTCATCATCACCGGGGTGCTGTTCGCTCGGACGCACGGCTCGCGGGGTCGCTAACCCATCACTACCGACCGCTGGTGACTCGGCTCGCGCCGGGTCACCAGCGGTTTTTTGTCACCAGCGGTCGTGAACGGCAGCCCGGATGCGGCGATCGTAGAGGTCGCGTACGGCAGCGGTAAACGCATCCCCCAGCGGGGCGACCGAGCCCGCCGCCGCGTTGCCGTGTGCTTGCCCGACGTTGCGGGCACCGGGGATGACGGTGCTCACCCCCGGCAGTTGCGCGAGCCAGGCGAGTGCTGCCGCCGCCGGCTCGAGGTCGTGGGCGCGGGCAAGCACCGAGAACTCACGTGCCGCCTCGACTCCTTCGTCGAAGTCGACGCCCGCGAACGTCTCGCCGACGTCGAACGATGAGCCGTCGCGGTTGTAGTTGCGGTGGTCGTCGGCCGCGAACGTCGTGTCGTGGTCGTAGCGGCCGGAGAGCAGGCCGCTCGCCAGCGGCACTCGCGCGATGATGCCAACCCCGGCATCCAGCGCCGCGGGCAGCACGGCGTCGAGCGGCTTCAACCGAAACGCGTTGAGCACGATCTGAACCGTCGCGACTCCCGGACGGGCGATCGCGGAGAGCGCCTGCTCGACCGTTTCGACACTCACGCCATATGCGGCGATCGCCTGCTCGGCGACGAGGGTGTCGAGCCCATCGAACACCTCATCCGATGCATACACCTCGTCGGGCGGACAATGCAGTTGCACGAGGTCGAGGGTGTCCATGCCGAGGTTCGCGCGTGACCTGTCGACCCAGGCACGGAAGTTCGCCATCGAGTAGTTCGCCGCCACTTGCGGCACCCGGCGGCCGATTTTGGTCGCCACGAACACCTGGCCGCGGAGTCCGCTGGCGTCGAGCCAGGATGCGATGCGCTGCTCGCTGCGACCATCGCCGTAGGCGTCGGCGGTGTCGTACATCGTGACGCCGGCCGCGAAGGAGGCGTCGAGTACGGCGCGGGCGGCGTCGTCATCCACGGAACCCCAGTCGGCACCGAGCTGCCAAGTGCCGAGGCCGATGACCGAGACGGTGCGACCGGTACGGCCGAGAGTGTGAGTGTCCATACATCGAGCCTAGACATCAGATGTATCAGCTATCGCGGCAGCGGTGTCCCCCATCGCTAGGGTGGCGGGATGGCCAGCACCTACGATTTCACCCTGACGGGCGACCCCGGTGCCGCGCACCAGGTCGTGGTCGACGCCCTTGCGGGCCTCGGCCATCAGACGGCGCCCCTCGCCGACGGCGCCTTCGCCATCAGCCGGGGCAGCGGCGCGGCGACCTTCTGGCTCGGCGCGTTCGCCGGCAAGAACTTCCACACCAAGTTCTCGCTCCAGTTCTTCGACGGCGAAGGTGGCACGGTCGCCCGGTTCACCCGCGTCGGCGCGCTCGGCGGCCTCAAGGGCGGGGTGATCGGCAACTCCAAGACGATCGACTTCTTCAACGAGGCGGCCCGCGCGATTGACGCGGCGGCTCGCCAGGCCGGCATCCTCGGGAGCGTCACCGAGCACGCCTGAGCCGCCTGCTCGAACCTGGGCACCCGCGCGCGGGGGTAGGCTGTGCGAGGCTGAAAAGTATCTTGACGTCGAGGTATCTCGACATCGAGAGAAGACAGCCCCGCCACCAAGCATCCACTCCCCCCAACGGAAGAAGAAGTCCAGCGTGGATCTGTACGAGTACCAGGCCCGTGATCTGTTCGAGAAGCACGGTGTGCCCGTGCTTGCCGGCATCGTCGCCGAAACCCCCGCGGAGGTTCGCGCGGCTGCCGAGAAGCTCGGCGGCGTGACCGTCGTCAAGGCGCAGGTGAAGACCGGCGGCCGCGGCAAGGCCGGCGGCGTGAAGGTGGCGAAGACCCCCGCGGATGCCGAAGAGGCCGCGAAGGCGATCCTCGGCCTCGACATCAAGGGCCACATCGTCAAGAAGGTCATGGTTGCGGCGGGCGCCGACATCAAAGAGGAGTACTACTTCTCGGTGCTGCTCGACCGCGCCAACCGCTCCTACCTGTCGCTCGCCTCGTATGAGGGCGGCATGGAGATCGAGGTGCTCGCCGAAGAGCGTCCCGAGGCGCTCGCGCGCATCGAGGTCGACCCGGTCGCCGGCATCGACCTGGCGAAGGCCACCGAGATCGCGACCGCTGCAAAGTTCCCGGCCGAGATCATCGACAAGGTCGCCCCGGTCATCGTGAAGCTGTACGGCGTGTACGCCGCCGAAGACGCGACCCTCGTCGAGGTGAATCCGCTCGTGCTCACCGGCGCCGGCGACATCGTCGCCCTCGACGGCAAAATCACGCTCGACGAGAACGCCGGATTCCGGCATCCCGAGCACGAGGCGCTCGAAGACAAGGACGCCGCCGACCCGCTCGAGGCGAAAGCCAAGGCGCACGACCTCAACTACGTGAAGCTCGACGGCGAGGTCGGCATCATCGGCAACGGCGCGGGTCTCGTGATGAGCACCCTGGATGTCGTCGCTTACGCCGGTGAGCGCCACGGCGGCGTGAAGCCCGCCAACTTCCTCGACATCGGCGGCGGGGCTTCGGCCGAGGTCATGGCGGCCGGGCTCGACGTCATCCTCGGCGACCCGCAGGTGAAGAGTGTGTTCGTCAACGTCTTCGGCGGCATCACCGCGTGCGACGCGGTTGCCGAAGGCATCGTCAAAGCCCTCGAGATGCTCGGCGACAGCGCGACCAAGCCGCTCGTGGTACGCCTCGACGGCAACCGAGTGGATGAGGGCCATGCGATCCTGCGCAGCGCGCGCCACCCCCTCGTGACCCTCGCCGAAACGATGGATGACGGCGCCGACAAGGCTGCCGCACTGGCCCACACCGCTTAAGGACTAGAGAATGTCGATCTTCCTCACCAAGGACTCCAAGGTCATCGTCCAGGGCATCACCGGCGGCGAAGGCACCAAGCACACCGCCCTGATGCTCAAGGCCGGCACGCAGGTCGTCGGCGGCGTGAACGCGCGCAAGGCCGGCACGATCGTCGAGCACGACGGGGGCGTCACGCTTCCCGTGTTCGGTACCGTCGCCGAAGCCATCGAGAAGACCGGCGCCGACGTGTCGATCGTCTTCGTGCCCCCGGCGTTCGCCAAGGACGCCATGATCGAGGCGGTGGATGCCGGCATCCCGCTGCTCGTCGTCATCACCGAGGGCATCCCGGTGCAGGACACCGCCGAGGCCTGGGCCTACGCCAAGGCGAAGGGCACGACCCGCATCATCGGCCCGAACTGCCCGGGCATCATCACGCCCGGCGAGTCGCTCGTGGGCATCACCCCGAACAACATCACCGGCAAGGGTCCGATCGGCCTCGTGTCGAAGTCGGGAACCCTGACCTACCAGATGATGTTCGAGCTGCGGGATCTCGGCTTCTCGACCGCGATCGGCATCGGCGGCGACCCGATCGTCGGAACCACGCACATCGACGCCCTCGAGGCCTTCCAGAACGACCCCGAGACGAAGGCGATCGTCATGATCGGCGAAATCGGTGGCGACGCCGAAGAGCGCGCTGCCGAGTACATCAAGGCGAACGTCACGAAACCCGTCGTCGGCTACGTCGCGGGCTTCACGGCCCCCGAAGGCAAGACGATGGGCCACGCCGGCGCGATCGTCTCCGCCGGGGCGGGCAATGCCGAGGGCAAGAAGGTCGCCCTCGAGGCTGCGGGGGTCAAGGTCGGCAAGACGCCGTCGGAGACCGCCGCGCTCATGCGGGAGATCGTCTCCGCGCTGTAGGGCGTCGGAGCGCTGCGAGTCGCGCTCGCATCAGACTTTGATGACCTCGGGTCCACCGAGCCCGGTGAGCACCGCGAAGTCGTCGTCCTGCGTCACGACCGGGATGCCGCGAGCGACCGCGATCGAGGCGATCCACAGGTCGTTCACGTTGATGCGACGCCCGCTCTCGGCCAGCCGGAATCGCAGCCGGGCCCACTCCTTGGCGGCTGCCGCATCCACGGGGAGCGGTTCGAGGCCGGCGACGGATTCGAGCGTGGCCATCCGTCGAGAACGCGTGTCGGCATCCCGAGCCGCGTGAACTCCCGCGTGCAGTTCGGCGATCGTGATGACGCTCACGGCGACCTGCTCGGGAAGGGCGGCCTCGTCGAGGGCGCGACCGGTCTCCGATGCGATCAGCACGCTCGTGTCGAGCAGACCGAGCGCGATCGTCACCGGATGGGCCCGAGGTCGTCGGTCGTGTCGCCGGAGAGTTCGGCGAGATCGCGACGGAGGCCCGGATCTGCCTGGTGGCCGCGCAGGCCACGAATGAACTCGTGTCGAGGCATCGCCGACCGTCGCCCCGCCGAGACGGGGACGAGGGTGGCGATCGCGACACCGTTGGAGGTGATCGTCACGTCGTCGCCGCTCTGCACGCGCCGAATCACGTCGGCCGTGTGGTTGCGCAGTTCGCGCACGGGAACGTCGGTCATAGACTCACTCTACCGGGGTGTAGCACTCTGTAGCACTTTGCTTCTACACGTCGTCGTCGGGCAGACGTTCGGGCGGTTGCGGCGGCCACGACGACGAGCCCAGCTC
>CAZCEE010000152.1:0-6079 GCA_964497165.1 uncultured Schumannella sp.
GCGGCGGGCCGCGGGCTCGCCGGCTGCGGCGAGGTCGAGTGCTTCGTCGTAGCGGACGGTACGGCCGAGCGCGGAGGAGACCCCCGATTCGATCGCCGACGTCGTGAGTACACTCGCCGCGCATCCGCGATGTCCCGCCGGGCAGACCGGGCCGAACGGATCGAGGGGCCAGTGTCCGACGAGCCCGATACCCGAGTCCGGGCCGACGACGACGTTTCCGCCCACGACGAGTCCGTAGCCGACGCCCGCGCCGAGCGTCACGACAGCGAACCTGTCGATGCCGCGCGCGGCTCCGAACCAGTTTTCGTATTCGGTGAATGCGGTGACGTCGTTCTCGATCACTGTCGGCAGCCCAGTCCGAGTCTCGACGAGCGCGCCGAGTTCGACGTCGCGCCAGCCGAGGAACGGGGCGCTGCGGATGCGGCCGTGCGCGCCAACGAGCGCGCCGACGCCGATCCCGATCGCGGTAACCGGCGGGATGCCGATGGAGAGTCGGTTGACGAGCACACCGAGAGCGTCGACAACCGTTTCGGGGTCGCGGGAGCCGAGGTGCACCGCGTCGCTCGCGAGGACGGTGGCTCGCAAGTCGGTCGCAACCCCGAGGATGCCGTCGCCGGTGAGCTTGAATCCCAGGAAGCACCTCGATCCGGGCACGACGTCGAGGAGACGCGAGGGCCGGCCTGCGCGGCCGTCGGTGCGCTCGCCTGCTTCGACGAGCAACCCCGACTCGAGGAGCGGAGTACTGAGGCGGGTGAGCGAGCCTGCCGACAGATCGAGGCGGCGCGCGATCTCGCTGCGCGAGATGGGCCCGTTGAGCAGCACCTCGAGGGCGACGGCGTTGGTCGGGCCGGCGTCGGGGGTCCACGGGGGTGTCGCGATGCGCATCTCGGGGTTCCTCCCTCCGTGGCGGTTAGTTTTGAGACTGAATAAAACCTAGTCGATTTGGCCTCTCGAAGTGGCGACTTGACAGGTAATTTCTTTTGCTGCAAAACTAACCCCCGCACACAGTCATGCGAAGCGCATGCGAACGATGAAGTTCAGAGTGAAAGGCAAACGAGTGAAGACAACCAAGCACCTCGCGCCCGTCGCGGCCCTCGGCCTCGCGGCGATCGCGCTCGCCGGCTGCACGTCGGGCGGCGGAGGCGGCACCTCCGAGATCGGCGAACCCGGCGCAACCGACATCTCTGGCACCGTCACCTTCTGGCACGCGTACAGCGCCGACTCTGCCGAAGTGGCGACGCTCGATGACGTGCTCATTCCGCTCTTCCAGGAGAGCTTCCCCGACGTCAAGGTCGAAGCGGTGCCCGTACCGTACGACGAACTGCATCAGAAGCTCATCACCGCGGTTGCCGGCGACCAGCTCCCCGACCTCGTGCGCGCGGACATCATCTGGGTGCCGGAGCTCGCCGACCTCGGCGTGCTCGAGCCGATCAGCGAGTCGATGCCCGACTTCGACGAGATCGCCGCCGAGATGTTCCCCGGGCCGCTCGCGACCAACCTCTGGCAGGGCGAGTACTACGGCCTGCCGCTCGGCACCAACACCCGCGTCGCGATGTACAACGAGGTCGTGTTCGACGCAGCGGGCGTCGACGTACCGGAGACGTTCGACGAACTCCTTGAGGTCGCTCCGGCGCTCAAAGGCGCGGGCGCTTACGCGTTTGCCGACAACGGCGCCAGCGGCTGGAACGTGCTCCCCTGGATCTGGAGCGCGGGCGGCGACATCGTGAACGAGGATGTCACCGAAGCGAGCGGCTACCTCAACAGTGCCGAGTCGGTCGCCGGCATCCAGGTACTCGTCGACCTGTACGCCGACGAGTATGTGCCGCCGATCATCCTCGGCGACGCGGGTGGCCTCTCGACGAGCGACGGTCTTGCCCAGGGCGCCTATGCGACGATCTACGACGGGCCGTGGATGTACCCGATCTTCGCCGGGCAGTACCCGGACTTCGAGCTCAACGACGCCCCGGTGTTCGCAGGCGAGGGCGGCAGCGTCTCGGTCGTCGGCGGTGAGGACATCGTGCTCACGCGGTCATCGGAGAACAAGGCGGCGGCGGCCGAGTTCCTACGGTTCCTGCTCTCCGAGGAGGCACAGCTCGAGATGGCGAAGGTCGGCCAGATGCCCGTGCGCGCCGACCTCCGCGACGGTCTCACCGCGATCAACCCGTACTACGCGCAGTTCGTCGATCAGCTCGCGAACGCCAGGCCGCGCCCGGTGACGCCCGCGTGGCCGCAGATCGACGCGCTCGTGCAGGAGGAGATCCGCGCCGCCATCCGAGGTGACAAGACAGTCCAAGAAGCGCTCGATGCTGCAGCGGAGCAGGCCGACGAGCTGCTCGCGCAGTACAACTGAGTCCGACCCCTTCACGAGACGGACAGACGATGACCATACCGACGGGAACGCCTTCACTGGCACTCGTCTCGTCGGCGAACCCCCGGCGGCGGCGCGGAACCGCCGTCGCCGGGGGTGGTCGCCGCGCAGCGCTCGCGGGCTACGCCTTCGTGCTGCCCGGGTTCGCGGTCTACGCGCTCGTCATGCTCTACCCGGCCGTGCAGACCTTCCTGCTCAGCCTCCGCGACTGGAAGATCACCCCCGGCGCCGAAAGCCCGTGGGTCGGTCTCGACAACTACATCAGGGCGTTTGGCGACCCGAAGTTCCTTGACTCGCTCGTCAATGCCGTCGTGTACACCGTCGTCACCGTCCCCTTGCAGATTGCGATCGGTCTTTTCCTCGCGGTGCTACTTGACAGCAAGCTCCCCGGTCGCGTCGCATTCCGGGTGCTCTTCTACCTCCCAGTCGTCACGAGCTGGGTCGTTGTGTCGTTGCTGTTCCAGTTCATGTTCTCCTCGGGCGACGGTCCAGCGAACTTTGTTGCTGTCGACGTGCTCCACCTCGCCGACGAGAACATCGGCTGGTTTCGCGAACGCTGGACCTCGTTCATCGCGATCAGCGCCCTCGGGATTTGGAAAGGCATCGGCTGGGCGATGCTCATCTTCCTCGCTGCGCTCACCGCGGTGCCCCGGGAGCTACACGAGGCGGCAGCACTCGACGGCGCCGGCACCTGGAGTCGATTCCGGTACGTCTCGGTTCCGTCCATCCGCGGGGCACTGTCGGTCGTCTTCATCCTCTTGCTCATCGGCGGGTTCAACGTCTTTATCTCAGTGCTGCTCATGACGGGCGGGGCTCACGACACTCAAGTACCGCTCACCTATATGTACGACCAGGCATTCAAGTTCCTGGAGTTCGGCTACGGCAGCGCGGTCTCGTTCTCTCTCACCACGATCGTGCTCGCAATCGCGGCGCTCCAGTACTGGTGGACCCGACGGCAGATGAGGGACTGATGGAAATGGTCGGCTCGCGCCGTCGGCGCGCCCTCTCCTTCGCGATTCGATACACGCTCCTTGGTGTCTCGGCGGTGCTGCTCGCGTACCCGTTCCTCTACATGGTGTCGACGTCGTTCAAGTCGCGTTCATTCGTGCTGGGTGATCCGATGCAGCTCATCCCCGAGGAGCCGACGCTCGACAACTACATCCAGGTGCTCGCGACGGAGAACTTTGGGCAGTACTTCCTCAACTCCGCGATCGTCGCAATCGTGAGCACGTTCCTCATCGTCCTGCTCGCGTCAATGATGGCTTACGGCTTCACGCGCCTGCAGTTCCCGGGGCGGCGCATCCTGTTCGCGCTCATTGTCGTCGGGCTGACCATCCCCACGATGATGCTGATCATCCCGCAGTTCCTGCTCGCCCGAGATCTCGGGCTGCTCAATTCGCTCCACGGTCTCGTGCCGTTCTACGTGGGCACCGCGCTCGGCTTCAACACCTTCTTGCTGTCGGGGTTCTTCCAGGGCATCCCCAAGGAGCTCGACGAGGCGATGATCATCGACGGGGCTGGTCCGTGGCGGCGCTACTGGAACCTCGCGCTGCCCCTGTCGAAGCCCGCACTCGCCACGTGCGTCATCTTCGCCTTCCTCGGCACCTGGGACGAGTTTGCCTGGGCGCTCACCGTGCTCAACGACGTCGACCAGCGCACGCTGCCGATCGCGATCGCGCTCTTCCATGGGCAGCACAGCACGAGCTGGGGGCTCGTCTTCGCCGCATCGCTGCTCGCCATCATCCCCGTCCTCATCATCTACATCGTGTTCCAGCGGTTCTTCGTCGCTGGACTGGCCTCCGGAGCAATCAAGAGCTGATGACCACCACCCTTACCGCCCAGAACCTCATCGAGATGAGCGTCCGCGTGATCGCCGACGGCCAGTCGCCGTCGGGGGGTTACATCGCGAGCCCCGCGTTCTCGCAATACGGCTTCGCCTGGCTGCGCGACGGTTCCTACTGCGCGCTCGCGATGGATGCCGTGGGGCGGCACGAATCGGCACGCTCGTTCCACGCCTGGGTGGCCGACGCGATCCGCGGACAGGGCGAACGGATCACCGACATCGTTGCCCGACTCGGCCGGGGCGAGTCAGTGCCGGACGACCAGATGCTGCCGACCCGCTTCACGCTCGCGGGCGACCTTGAGGCCGGAGAGGGCGGGGACTGGCCGAACTTCCAACTCGACGGCTACGGCACTTGGTTGTTCGCCCTGCACTCCCACCTCGACGGCCGCGACCCCGGTGCGGTTCGCGATGCCGTCGAGCTGGCTGCCGCCTACCTGCGCGCGACGTGGCGACTGCCCTGCTTCGACTACTGGGAGGAGTCCGGGAACCGTCGGCACACGTCGACCCTGGCGGCGATCGCTGCGGGGTTGCGCGGCGCAAGCCGGATGCTCGGCGACGCGTCACTCGACGATCTCGCCGACGAGGTGCTCGCCAACCTTCGCGAGACGTGCCTTCGCGACGGCACCTTCGTGAAGGGGCCTGACGACGACCGCGTCGATGCCAGCCTCATCTCACTCGCGACGCCGTTCGGTCTCGTGGCAGCAGATGACCCTGCGATGGTCGCAACCGTTGCGCGCATCCGCACCGAACTCGCGAGCCCGAGCGGCGGCATTCGTCGGTACGTCGGTGACTCCTACTTCGGCGGCAACCCGTGGCACCTGCTCACGGCCTGGCTGGGCTGGCACGATCGCCTCACAGGGAACGCCGCGGGGCGCGAGCACGCGCGCGACTGGGTGCTCGCCCACAGCTCGCCCGCCGCCCAGCTCGCCGAGCAGCTCACCGAGGAGCCGCAGGCGCCCGACTTCGTGCAGCCCTGGATCGAGAGGTGGGGTCCGGTCGCGGATCCGTTGCTGTGGTCGCACGCGAAGTTCCTTCTGTTGGAATCCGACGCCCGCGCGACGGTGTGGCGATGAACCCCGGCGACGTGCGGCTCGTGCCCGATCGCGCCGGGTACGCGCCGGGTGGGGAGGTCGTCATCGAGATCGTGGGCGCGGTCGTGGACGCTGCCGAGCTAGTGGTGACGAGGCTCTGTGACGAGGTGCGCCGCATCGCCGTCCCAATGGGAGCGACGAGCGTCGCGCTCGGGGCGTTCGAGTACGGCGGCTACGGTGTGCGGCTCGGCGAGGCGACGACGGCGTTCGACGTGCTCGATGACCCTTTCGAGCGACCCCGGTACGGCTTCGTCGCGCGCCTCGATGATCCGGCTCGCATCGGCGCCGTCACCGAGAACTTCCGGCGGCTCCACCTCACGGCCGCGCAGCTTTATGACTGGGCGTATCGGCACTCGCGGCTGCTTCCGCCGGAGCGTCACTACGTCGACCCGCTCGGGCTGGAACGCGACCTGGTCGTCGTCGACGCGATGTCGCGCGAACTCGCCGCAGTCGGAACGCTGGCGCTCGGGTACTCCGCGGTGTATGCCATCAGCAGTTCCGAGACACCGCAGTGGACCGACTCTCTGTTGCTGCGCACCGACGGGGAGCCGTACCGGCTCGGCGACGACTTCCTCGTTCTCGTCGACCCCGCCGAGCCGAGATGGCTCGAGCACTACCTCGGCGAGCTGGAGGGCGTGCTGCGTGAGACCGAAATCCGGGGATTCCACCTCGACCAGTACGGCTGGCCCAAGTACGCCCGCCGGGGTGACGGGACGCGGGTCGACCTCGCGACGTCATACCGCACGTTGCTCGAGGCCGTCCGCGACCGGCTCCCCT
>CAZCEE010000153.1:0-6053 GCA_964497165.1 uncultured Schumannella sp.
GTGCGGGCCTCGTCGATGAGGATCGAGTCGACCTCGTCGACGATCGCGAAGTAGTGGCCGCGCTGCACCATGTCTTGGGTCTGCCAGGCCATGTTGTCGCGCAGGTAGTCGAAGCCGAACTCGTTGTTGGTGCCATAGGTGACGTCGGCGGCGTACTGCTCGCGGCGCTCGGCCGGGGTCTGGCCCGACAGGATGCAGCCGATCGTCATGCCAAGCGCGCGGAAGATGCGGCCCATCAGCTCCGACTGGTACGAGGCGAGGTAGTCGTTGACGGTGACGACGTGCACGCCCTTGCTGGCGATCGCGTTGAGGTAGGCGGCGGTCGTCGCGGTCAGGGTCTTACCCTCACCGGTCTTCATCTCGGAGATGTTGCCGAGGTGAAGGGCGGCGCCGCCCATCAGCTGCACGTCGAACGGCCGCAACCCGAGGGTGCGCTTACTCGCCTCGCGGATCGCGGCGAACGCCTCGGGCAGCAGGTCGTCGAGGCTCTCGCCGTCGGCGTACCGGTCGCGGAACTGCCGCGTCTCGTCACGCAGTTCGTCGTCGGTGAGGTCTTCGAAGTGCTCTTCGAGGTGGTTGATGGCTTCCGCGTAGTGCTTCAGCCGCCGGAGGACACGGCCCTCCCCAACTCGGAGAACTCTCTCCAGAACGTTCGCCACGGATGCTCCACTCGTCCTATTTCGCGGGCACGAAAAGGCCCGCCGTTACCGGCGCGTAACTCTAGCAAGCGTAGCGTTCGGCCCACCTGGGAGCCGGGTTAGGGAGTGCTCAGCGTCGGCGGCGCTTCGCCACCTCATCCACCTGCTCCTCAAGCGAGATGACCCCGTAGTGCCAGCCTTTGCGACGGTAGACGACCGAGGGGTTGTCGGTGACCGCGTCGACGAACAGGAAGAAGTCATGACCGACGAGCTCCATGTGGTCGACGGCATCCTCTTGTGTCATGCGCACCGCGGGGAAGACTTTGTGTCGGATGACGACGGGGCTCCACTCAGGCTCTTCGCCTTCGGCGACCTGCACGGGGATCTCCCCCGTGGCGACGGCTTCGAGCAGCGCGGTGCTCGCGGGTACGAGTCCGGCGACCCGCCCGTTGCTCGTCGCCTCGCCGATGGACTCGGGGCGGCGGGCACCGCGGTGCACCTTTTTGCGATCTTTCGCCTGCCGGATGCGTTCGATCAGCTTGTCGAACGCGATGTCGAACGCGGCGTACTTGTCGATGGCGGACGCTTCGGCGCGCACGACGGGTCCGGGGCCGATGAGGGTGAGTTCGACGCGGTCATCGCCGGTTGTGCCGCCGGTCTCGTGGTGGCGGATGACGCGGATCTCGAGGGCCAGTGCCTTGTCGGCGAGATGGGCGACCTTCTCGGACTTCTCGGTCGCATAGTCCTCGAACCGGTCCGGGATCTCGACTCCGCGACCGGTGATGGTGATGTCCATGGGCGTCCTCCTCCTGTTCAGTGGCATTCGCCGTGACCCCAGGAGGCCCCGCCAGCGAGTGCCTGTTTCCTCACCGTAGACCTGCTCCCTTTGGATGTCACGGGAAGATCACGACGAGTTGCTGAGCATTCCCGATGAGCGGCCGTCACGGCGCGGTGTCGCCGCGAGAACGGCCGCTCCGACCACCCTTGCGCCGCCCGCGCGGAGCACCCTGGCGGCCGCTGCGAGGGTCGCCCCCGAGGTGACGACGTCGTCGACAAGCAGCACTCGAAGGCCGCTGACGGGGCGGGCGAGCGCGAACACCCCCTCGAGATTGCGGGCGCGCTCGGCAACGCCGAGCCCCTTCTGCACGGCGTGCGGGCGAGCCGGGAGGAACAGCGGGGTGAGGCGGATGCCGGCGCAGCTCGCGAGCAGACGCACCGGTTCGAAGCCGCGACGGCGCCGCGACTCCCGCGAGGAGGGAACGGCGGCGATGACGGCGTCCGGCACCCCGGCGAGTGCCGTGGAGACCGCAGCGGCGAACGGCAGGGCGAGCGGTGCGGCGAGCACCGTGCGGCTCTCCTCCTTGAGCCCGAGCACGGCGGCGCGCGCGACCCCGTCGTATGCGAGCCCGGCGGTGACCGATCCGACCCCCGGCAGGTCGGTCATGCTGACCAACGCCGCGAGCCGGGGTGAGCAGACCGCGCACAGCGCGCGGCCCTCGACCCCGCATCCCGCGCACGGCACCGGAAAGAGGAAGGCGAGGGCGTCGAGTGCGGTGAGCATCTCGTGAGGTTCGCAGCCGGGACGGCGCGATGCGGCCCGGACGGGAGCGCCGGGGATGGAACTACTGCTGCGTGCCGAGGAAGGACGCGACGAGGCCGGTGTCGACCCAGACCCCGGCGCCGCTCGGGCGCAACACCCGCCCGTCAGAGGTCCGAATTCGGATGCCTTCGACCCCGTTGCCGCCGACGACCTGCACCGCGTCATCCGCGTCATCGATTCGCTCGCCGGGGCCGCCGAGCGCGAGCACCTCTACCCGGGTGCCGGTGGCGCTGGACACCAGCACCGCGACACGTTGCGCATCCACCCACGTCGCTCCGAGAACAGAGCCGGTCACCGGGAGCTCGTACGGCGCGGCGAGTGCAACGGGCATGAGGTCGGCGTCCCGTTGGATGCCAACGACGAACACCCGGGGGCCTTGCGGGGTCGACAGAGCGACGAGAAGCCGGGCCCCATCCCGGGAGACTTCGACAGCCACGACGGTTCCGTCGGCGTCGAGCGGCACCGCGTGGGCGACCCCGTCTTCTGGCAACGTCGCAACGATCCCCCTCGGATTGCTCGCCGGAACCGTCCAGACGTACCCGTGGGGGTCGAGACTCGGCGCGACGAGTCCGGAGCGACTATCGATGAGCACCGCCGCCCCGGATGAGTCCACCAGGCTCACGCCCGCTGGCCCGAGCACCGCGAGAGCATCGCGGTTGCGCCCCAGCGAGGCGGCCACGGGCTCCAACGAGTCGACGCGAGACTCGATCGTGGGGAGTGTGGTGACCCCGTCGGCGACGAGCGTCCCGACCACTCCCCCGACCGCGCCAAAGACTCCGCTCACCTGGGGTTGGGACTCCGGTCGCCCGTCGTCGGCCGCTGGCGCGAGCGGGAGTCCGTCGGCGGTGACCGAGACATCCGTCACATTGCCGAGCGCCCCGCGAAGGGTTGTTTCGAGCTGCCAGATGATCCGCCGCTGCGCCAGCGCCGATTCGGCCCGAACCTCAGGGCCGAGCTCGACGTCGACGCGAGGCGCGTCGTAGACCGCCGACCCGTCCGTGCCGACAGGCAGAGCCGAGAAGAGCACGCCCGAACCGAGCCATGGCGCGGGGCCGGCCACCAACTCGAGCACGATTCGGTCCGCCACGCCGCGGGTCACGGGGAACCAGCGCGGATCCGCGACGAGGAAGCGGAAGGAGGGGTCGTAGAAATACAGCGGGAACTCGTCAAAGGCGAGAGAGAAGCCGATGGGGGTGAGCACCGTGCCGGGAGGCGCCGACGAGATCCGCCACTCGTCCTCGACCATCACGAAGCCGTAGGTCAAGGTCTGTTGCGAGGCATCGGTCGAGTAGCGGCCCGTCGCATCGACTTCGGCCGTGACGGCGAGGGAAATCGATTGGGTCGTCTCGTCGACCTCGATCGGGTCGACGGTCGTCGAGGAAATGAGCACTTGCGCGGTGCCGCTCCACTCGACGCCGGGTGCCAGATACTCCTTCGCGACGGCGTAGTTGTTCTGCGGACCCCGGCCAGCACGCAGAAAACCGCGCAGAATCTCGGCCTGAGTCATGCCGGCGACGGGACTCTCGGGCTGAGCGATCGGGGTGAGCTCATCGGGGTCGACATCGAGCGGGACCGTCTGAACGCCGCCCGAGAGCGGAATGGCGACGCACCCTGACAGGAGAGCTGCGATGACCAGGCCCACCGCCGCGACAGCGCGCACGCGGCCGCTCATGATGCCTCCTCCGGAGGAAGCCCCAGCGGGGATATCCCGAGTGGCTCCCCGCGCTGCCGCGGGATGGTGAGCCGGAAGCAAGTCCCCGCTCCCGGTTCCGACCACACCTCGAGCACCCCCCCGTGCACCGTGGCATCTTCGAGTGCGATCGCGAGACCAAGCCCTGTGCCGCCGGTCGATCGCTGCCGCGATGGATCGGCGCGCCAGAACCGGTCGAACACGTGTCCGAGATCGTCGGCTGTCATCCCGACTCCGTGGTCGCGCACGGCGATCGCGACGGTATCGGAGTTCGAATCGACGTAGAGATCGATCGGCTTCGCCTCACCATGGTCGATGGCGTTGCCGAGAAGGTTCTGCAGCACGCGACGAATGCGTCGAGCGTCGAGCTCCGCCTCGAAGTAGCCGCCGGGTGCGATCAGCCGCACGGGCGTCTGCTTCTCGTCGGCCAGTGGCTGCACCTGCTCGATGGCGTCTTCGACCAGGCGCACGAGGTTCGTGGGCTCGAGTTCGAGCTGCACGGCACCCGCATCGTACCGACTCATCTCAAGCAGATCTGCGAGCAGCACTTCGAACCGTTCGGTCTGCGCGTGCAGAAGTTCCGCTGTGCGCGCGGTCGCCGGGGGGAACCCGTCGCGCTGATCGAAGAGCACGTCGCTCGCGAGTCGGATTGTCGTGAGCGGGGTACGCAGTTCGTGGGAGACGTCCGACACGAAGCGCTGCTGAAGCCGCGAGAGGTCGGCAAGCTGCCGAATCTGGCGCTGCAAGCTGTCGGCCATGCGGTTGAACGATCGCGCGAGGGTCGCGAGCTCGTCATCGCCTCCCTCGGGGAGCCGAGATTCGAGCTCGCCGGCCGCGAGCTTCTCACTTGCCTCCGCAGCGATTCGTACCGGGCCGATGACGAGACGTACGACGAGATACGAGACACCTCCGATGAGCAGCACGAGCGCGATCCCGGCGAGAGCGAGCGAACCCTGCACGAAGTCGAGGGTGTCCTGTACGGGACGCAGATTGTAGACGATGTAGACCTCGTAGAGCTCGTTCTGCGGCAGGCGGAGGGTAGCTCCGATGATGATTCCCGGGTCGTCTCGCCCGGCGTCAGTCGGCAAGGCGATCGACTGCCACGCAGCGACGTCCTGGTCGGCGTCGAGAAGTGTCTGCCGGATCGCGTCGCTCACCATCGAGCGTGAGAAATCCGGACTGAACAAGTCGACTCCAGCGCCCTGGCCGGGTTGGCCGGGAGCCCGCAGAATCGCCACGAGTGGGTCCGACGTGATGTCGGTGATCGCCGTGAACGCCGATCCTTGAACGAGTTCGAGGTCATCCGTCGTACCCGTCTCGTCGGCTTGCGTGAACTCGTCTTGTGCGGCGACGATCGCGCGGTTCGCTTCGGCCACCACCTGATCGCGATTCTGGTCGAAGAGATTGCCCCGCACGCTGGTGACGACGTAGCCGCCGATGAGAGTTACGGCGAGCGTCGAGAGGGCGACCGTCAACGCGACGGTGCGGAGCTGGAGCGACCCCCGCCAGAGCCGGATTGCCCTCGCGACGTAGGCCCGCCAGTCGAATCGCATCTGAGTCGTCGGGCTCGGCGGATCAGGTGACGGCGCCCGCGCGATACCCGACGCCGCGCACGGTGGTCACGATGCGCGGGTCGTCGGGGTCGTGTTCGACTTTGGCGCGGAGGCGTTGCACGTGCACGTTCACGAGTCGGGTGTCGGCCTTGTAGTGATAGCCCCACACCTGTTCGAGCAGCATCTCTCGGGTGAACACCTGCTGAGGCTTCGTGGCGAGCGCGAGCAACAACTGGAACTCGAGCGGGGTCAGGCCGATCTTCGAGGCTCCGCGGCGCACTTCATGGCCGGCGACGTCGATCACGAGGTCGCCGATCGCAACCGTCTCGCTGTCGACGGCGGGCGTCGGGCGCAGGCGGGTCTTGACTCTGGCGATGAGCTCTTTGGGGTCGAACGGCTTGACGACGTAGTCGTCGGCACCGCTTTCCAGGCCGCGCACGACATCCGTGGTCTCGCCTTTCGCGGTGAGCATGATGATCGGCACACCGCTCTCGGCGCGGATGCGTTCGCACACTTCGATGCCGTCGATTCCGGGCAGCATGAGGTCGAGCAGCACCAGGTCGGGGTTGGTC
>CAZCEE010000154.1:0-6008 GCA_964497165.1 uncultured Schumannella sp.
TTCACCTCGTACTTGACGTCGTCGAAGATGAAGAACTCGGCCTCGGGGCCGAAGTACGCGGTGTCGGCGATGCCGGTCGAGGCGAGGTACTTCTCGGCCTTCTTGGCAACCTGACGCGGGTCGCGCGAGTAGATCTCGCCGTTCCGCGGGTTGTAGATGTCGAAGATGATGACGAGGGTGCGCTCGGTGCGGAACGGGTCGACGAACGCCGTCGAGATGTCCGGGATGAGCTGCAGGTCGGATTCGTGGATCGACTGGAATCCGCGGATGGACGAGCCGTCGAAGAGCTGGCCCACCGAGAAGAACTCCTCATCGACGGTCGAAGCCGGGATGTTGAAGTGCTGCTGGATGCCGGGAAGGTCGGTGAATCGGATGTCGAGGAACTTGACATCCGTGTCCTTGATGAACTTCAGCACCTCGGACGAGTCGCTGAACAGAGGGGTGGACATAGGAGTTACTCCGTAAGGGCCTGTGGTACGGGCGAGACTGCGGGGTGCAGCCTCCGTCTGAGGCTAGGGGAGGGCCATTTCCCGAGGGTGACCGGATTGTTTCCGGCATGTTACGCCGCAGGCGGACCCTAGGCTGAATGGTGTGAGCAGCCCGGCCGATCAGCGTTGGCCAGGGGAGCGTCTCGGATTGCCCGAATCGGGCCCGCGGTCGATTGCCCGCCCCGCCCGTCGGATCGCTGCCTTGGCGATCGACTGGGCCATCGCATCCGCGATCTCGGTCGTGTTCTTCGCGACCGGCCCGTGGCAGACGAACGGGTTCGTCACCCTCGGGCTGTTCGCCGGCATCCAGGGGCTGTTCCTGCTGCTGCTGAACGGCGGAATCGGTCATCTGCTGCTCGGGATGCGCGTCGTGCCGCTCGATCCCGGGCCACTCGCGCTCTGGCGTCCGCTCGTGCGAACTCTGCTGGTGTGCCTGTTCGTGCCCGCGGTGATCTGGGATGCCGACCAGCGCGGCCTGCACGACCGTGCGGCGGGAACCCTGCTCGTGCGGGTGTAGTCGCCGCGTCTAGCGCGGGCGCGGAGCCCGGACTCGCTGCGGGTCGATGCCCTTCGGGATCGGCAGGCCGCCCTTGCCGAGGGACTGCAGCCGGTTCGACACCGCCTGGATCTCGGACTTGTTGAGCGCCCGCTTGTACTTCGCGAGCGTCGCCACGATCCGGTGCAGCGAGGTCGCCTCGGGGTCGCGGGCGTCGACGTAGATCAGGTGCACCGGAACCTCAGGCAGGATGCGACGCACGTTCGCGCGCTCCTTGTCGAGCATCGGCTGCGTGCGGGTGCGCGGACCCTCGCCGATGAGAACGACGCCACCCTTGCCGACGGCGCGGTAGACGGCATCCTGAGTCTTGTTGAAGTTGATCGGGATCTCGTTGCCCGTCCACGAACGCCGCAGCGAACTCTTGAGCACGGCGCCGACCGCTCCGGCCTGACCCTCGATCTGCGAGAAGGCGGCCTTCTCGGCTCGGCGACCGAGCACGATGAGGCTGAGCAGCACGCCGGCCAGGACGCCGGCGACGATGTACAAGATCCACAGCACCGGGTTACCGGCGCCGAAGATCACCGCCAGGACGATGCCCGCGCCGACGGGCGCGAGGAAGGCGAGCAGGAGGTACAAGACGATGGTGCCGTCGTAGCGGCGGGTCATCTGGAAGACCTGCCACATCTGCTTCAGACGGCCGGGTTCCTTCGCTGGAGCGGTGGTGGGGCGTGCCATGTGATCAACGATAGGGCCCTTCGACACGCGCCCGCACCGCGGGCGCTGCTCAGGAGGACGCTGTCAGGACACCGCTTGCGCGAAGCCCAGTTCGGCGTCGGCGAGGTGCTGAAGGTGCTGCGGGATGTCGCGGCCCTTCGCCATCATCGAACGCGCCCACAGCCGGCCGGCCCGGTACGACGAGCGCACCAGCGGCCCGGCGAGCACCCCGAGGAATCCGATGGCTTCGGCCTCGTCTTTCATCTCGACGAACTCCGTCGGGTTCACCCAGCGGGCCACCGGCAGGTGCCGCGCAGAAGGCCGCAGATACTGGGTGATCGTGATGATGTCGGTGCCTGCGTCGTGCAGGTCATGCAGCGCCTGGCTGACTTCTTCGCGGGTCTCGCCCATTCCAAGGATGAGGTTCGACTTCGTGATGAGGCCGGCCGCCCGAGCCTGCGTGAGCACGTCGAGACTCTTCTCGTAGCGAAACGCCGGGCGGATGCGCTTGAAGATCCGCGGGACGGTCTCGACGTTGTGGGCGAACACCTCGGGTCGGCTCGAGAACACCTCGCCGAGCAGGTCGGGGTTGCCCGAGAAGTCGGTGGCGAGAATCTCAACGCCCGTTCCGGGGTTGGCGACGTGGATGGCGCGCACCGTCTCGGCGTGCAGCCAGGCGCCCTCATCCGGCAGGTCGTCGCGGGCGACACCGGTGACGGTCGCGTAGCGCAATCCCATTCGGGTCACCGACTCGGCGACACGTCGCGGCTCGTCGGTGTCGTAGTCGGCGGGCTTTCCGGTGTCGATCTGGCAGAAGTCACAGCGCCGGGTGCACTGGCTGCCGCCGATGAGGAAGGTCGCCTCTTTGTCTTCCCAGCACTCGTAGATGTTCGGGCAGCCGGCCTCCTGGCACACCGTGTGCAGCCCCTCTTCTTTCACGAGGCTGTGCAACGCGGTGTACTCCGGGCCCATCTTGGCGCGGGTCTTGATCCACTCGGGCTTGCGCTCGATCGGCGTCTCAGCGTTGCGTACCTCGAGGCGCAGCAACTTGCGGCCGTCGTGGCCGATCTGGGTCGCCGTCATGCGGGCACCGCTTGGCTGGCGGTAGCGGCGAGGGAGGGGGCGAGGTTCGCGATGAAGTGCTTCTCGATCAACGGAACGACGTCCTCGGGAGTGACCTCGCGGCCCAGCTCGCGGCTGATGCTCGTCGCGCCGGCCTCGACGATGCCGCACGCGATGATCGCGCGGTAGGCGTCGAACGAGTTGGAGCAGTTGAGCGCGAAACCGTGCATCGTCACGCCGTCGGCCACGCGGATGCCGATCGCGCCGATCTTGTCGCCGGCCCGCCGGTTCGCGTCCACCAGCCACACCCCGCTGCGGCCCTCGACGCGTACCCCCGGGATGCCGAACTCGGTGAGCACGTCGATCAGCATCCCCTCGAGCCGTCGCACGTAGGCGACGACGTCGATCGGGTCGGCAAGCTTGACGATCGGGTAGCCGACGAGTTGACCCGGTCCGTGCCAGGTGATCTTGCCGCCGCGGTCGACGTCGATGACGGGAGTGCCGTCGGTGGGACGCTCGTGGGTTTCGGTGCGCTTCCCCGCGGTGTAGACCGATGGGTGCTCCAGAAGGAGGACAGTGTCTGGCGCCCTGCCGCTCGCGACGTCGGCATGCACGGCACGCTGCGTCTCAAGGGCAGTGGAATACGGCACGGAGTTGGCGCTTAGCCCCGTGACGACGTAGTCGACCACGGGACGAGCCTACCCGCGCCGCTCCTTCACCGCCGGTCGGGCGCCGCCGCGTACACAGTGTTGGGTAGGCGCGGAAGCGTGGGACGCGTCGACACCGACCATCGAGTCGTGGAGGATGTCGCCGGCTACCGGGTGCTGCGCTCCGCCGGGCGCGGCGATCGGGCACGGCTGCTGCTCGGCTTCGACGAGGGGCGTACCGTCGTGCTCAAGGTCACACATGCCGACGACGCGTGTGCCGTCGTCGAGATCGACGCGCTCGACCGCGCTGCGGGGGACCACGTCGTCGAGCTCGAAGACGTCTCGGCCGACGAAGCCGCAACGGTGCTCGTCCTCGAAAGACTCCCGAACGGCACGCTCGCTGAGCTTCTCGAGAGACGCAACGGACTGGATGCCGGGGAGGCGGTGACGATCCTCGCGCCGATCGCAACGACGATCGACCGCATCCACACCGCCGGCGTCGCGCACGGGCGGCTCTCGCTCGCCGCGATCTGCTTCCGGGAGGACGGGGCCCCGACCTTCACCGGATTCGGAGGTGCCGAGCTCTTCCCCGCTGGGACGCCGGAGGTCGTGCGCGAGACCGTGCCTGGCGTGCTCGCCGACCGCGTGGCGCTGGGTGGCATCGCGGAGCTGGTGCTGGGGCGGGTCGTCGGCGCACGAGCCCAGGCTGCGCGGAGTCTCGCGGCGGTGGTCGCCAACGCGACGCCGGGCGACCTCGCCGAGCGCCTGTTCGGCTTCGCGACGGCGACGCCCGTGCGGTTCGACAACGACGATGTTGATGGCGATGCCGTGACTGGGAGGCTGGGGGAGCCGCGCGAGCCTGAGCAGGCTGAGGATGCGCCCGGCAGCGCTATCCCGCCCTGGTTGACGGTTTTGCTACCGGAGTGGCTGCGGGAGCGCCTCGACGAGCCCCTGGCGCGGGTCGTGGCGATCTGGTCGGCCTGGGAACCTCGGCGTCGACGGCTCGTGCTGGGCGCCGTCGCGGGCGGGCTCACGCTGCTCGGTGCGGTCGCGCTGGTGCCGGCTTCCCCCGACACCTCACCGGCCGCGGAACCGACGCTGACGCCGTCACCGCCGGCGGCCGTCGACGCGTGGCTCCCCGACGACCCGGTCGAGGCGGCCATCCTGCTGTTGGAGCAGCGGGAGCGCTGCGTGCGCGACCTGTCACTGCTGTGCCTCGACGAGGTCGTGCAGCCCGATTCCGCCGCGCACGCCGACGATGTGGCGCTCATCCGCGGCGTTCAGGCCGGTGGCGAGTACCCCGGTGGCGAGATTCTCGAAGGCGACCCCGTGCTGGTGGAGCGACTGGGAGACGCGGCGCTCCTCGACCTCCCGGCGGGCAGCGATCCCATGGCGGTGCTGCTCATGCGAACGACGAACGGCTGGCGCATCCGGGACTACCTGGATGCGCCAGCCGTTTCGATCGAGCCGGAGTCGGCTGAGCCGGACTAGGGCGTGTCTCCCAATCCCGTGCGCGGGCGAGGATGTGCCCTGATCGTGCGATCGCAAGGCGGAAGAGGAGTCGATAGCGGCGCTATCGGCGACGATGACAACGCAGCGAGCGTGCGGTCTGGGCGCACCGCAGCGCGTGCGGGATTGGGAGACACGCCCTAGCTGCCGAGGCCGATCAGATTCCGAGACTGGCCGCGAAGTCGCCGCTCTCAAGGCGGGCCTTGACCGCGCCGAGGAAGCGAGCCGCGTCTGCACCGTCGACGATGCGGTGGTCGTACGACAGTGCGAGGTACACGGTCGAGCGGATCGCGATGGCGTCGAGCCCTTCGTCGGTCACGATGACCGGCTTCTTCACGACGATGCCGGTTCCGAGGATCGCGGACTGCGGGAGGAAAACGATGGGCGTGTCGAACAAGGCACCGCGGGATCCGGTGTTGGTGACCGTGAAGGTGCCGCCGGAGAGCTCATCGGGCGTCAGCTTGTTGCTGCGGGTTCGCTCCGCCTTGTCGGCGATTTCGGCCGCGAGCTGGGCGAGGTTGAGCTCGCTGGCGTTCCGCACCACGGGGGTGAGGAGGCCGCGCTCGGTGTCGACGGCGATGCTCACGTTCTCGTGGTCGGGGTAGACGATGCTCTCACCGTCGACCGTCGCGTTGATGATCGGGTACGCCTTGAGCGCTTCTGAGGCGGCGAGCACGAAGAACGGCAGGAAGCTGAGCTTCTGACCGGTCTTGGCCAGGAACGCGGCCTTCACCTCGTCGCGGTAGTTCGCGACTTTCGTGACATCGACCTCGACGACGGTCGTGAGCTGGGCGAGGGTCTGCATCGATACGACGGCGCGCTCGGCGACGACCTTGCGCAAGCGCGACATCGGAACCGTGGTTCCCCGCAGCGGCGACACCTCGAGAACGGGAGCGGCGGTCGCTGCCGGGGCAGCTGTCGACACCGCGGGGCCGCCGGCGGCGAGCACATCCTGTTTGCGGATGCGTCCGCCGACACCGGTGCCGGTGACGGAGGAGAGGTCGATGCCCTTGTCGTTCGCGAGTTTACGCACGATCGGGGTGACGTAGCCGGCGTGCGCGTTCGCGCCGGCGGCGACCGGAGCGGCGGCGG
>CAZCEE010000155.1:0-6000 GCA_964497165.1 uncultured Schumannella sp.
CACGATCGCGCGTGCCCTCATCAACGAGCCGCGCATCCTGCTGCTCGACGAGCCGACCACCGGCCTCGACCCGCAGGCGCGTCACATCCTCTGGGACCGCCTGTTCCGCCTCAAAGAGCAGGGCACCACGCTCGTGCTGACGACGCACTACATGGATGAGGCCGAGCAGCTGTGCGACCGTATCGTCGTCGTCGACAAGGGCCGCATCATGGCCGAAGGGGCGCCGGCGGCGCTCATCCGCGAGCACTCGAGCCGCGAGGTTCTCGAAGTGCGGTTCGGGTCGGAGCGCAATGAGAGCGCCGCTGCAGATCTGGCGGGCATCGGTGAGCGACTCGAAGTGCTGCCCGACCGCGTGCTCGTCTACGCCCAAGACGGCGAAGCAGCGCTCGTCGAAGTCACCCGACGCGGCCTCGAGCCGGTCACCAGCCTCGTGCGACGGTCGTCCTTGGAAGACGTGTTCCTGCGCCTCACCGGACGGTCGCTGATCGAATGACCCTTCGACAGGCTCAGGGAACGGGCGGGCTCGACCGCGCGGCGCTCGCCGCGAAGAGCCGCCGCTACGGCGCCTGGTACGTCGTCGAGCACAAGCTGCGCGCCGTGCGGGCGTACTTCTGGACGATGATGGCCACGGCGTTCGGCACGCCGTTCCTCTACATCTTCGCGTTCGGCGTTGGCCTCGCGACACTCGTCGTCGACAGCCAGGGCGACGAGTTCATCGACGGCGTCGGGTATCTGCAGTTCGTCGCGCCCGCGCTCATCATCAACGCCGCCGTGATCGTTGCCGCCGAGGAATACATGTTCGGCATGCTGCTCGGCTTCAAGTGGAACGCCATCTTCATCGGCATGAACTCCGCACCGCTCACCGGGCGGCAGATCATCGACGGCATGTTCATCTTCGTCGCCATCCGGGCGGCGTTTACCGCGAGCATCTACTTCGGCGCTGTCGCCCTCTTCGGCGGCGTGATCTCGCCGTGGAGCGTGCTCGTCGTGCCGATCGCGATGCTCACCGGCTTCGCGTTCTCGCCCGTCGCGGCCTGGTCGGCGACGATCACCGAAGACCGCGGCCAGTTCAACATCGTCAACCGGCTGATCATCATGCCGCTGTCGCTGTTCAGCGGCACCGTCTTCCCGCTCAGCCAACTGCCGTTCTTCCTTCAATGGATCGGCTGGATCTCGCCCGTCTGGCACGGCAGCGAACTCGCCCGCCAGTTCTCCTACGGCCCGACCGAACCGATCTGGCTCACCGTCATCCACGTGGTGTATCTGTTCGCGCTCTCGTACCTCGGCTGGCGACTCACGGTGCACTTCTCGGTGAAGAGGCTCGACAAGTGACCGCGCCCTCGACCTACCGCGCGGCCCAGCGCCGCGACAACGGCGGAGTGCGCGCCCTCTACTCCGGCAACGCCCGTGGCGTGCTCGGTCGCGGCCTGCTCGCGACCCGCAGTACCAATTGGTGGATCGTGCTCACCGGAGTCTTCGAGCCGATCTTCTACCTGCTCTCCCTCGGCCTCGGCCTGGGTGGGCTCATCGGCACCGTCACCGACTCGGCCGGCAACGACATCCCGTATGCCGCGTTCATCGCGCCCGCCCTGCTCGCCGTGTCGGCGATGAACGGCGCGATCTACGACTCCACCTGGAACGTGTTCTTCAAGATGCATTTCGGGAAGCTCTACCAGGGGATGCTTGCCACCCGCCTCGGCCCGCTCGATGTGGCGCTCGGTGAGATCTCACTCGCACTCTTGCGCGGCGCGGCTTACGGCATCGCGTTCCTGCTCGTCATGCAGGCCCTCGGCCTCAACCTCGCCTGGACCGCCTTCCTGGCGTTGCCCGCCATCCTGCTCATCGCGTTCGGTTTCGCGAGCCTCGGCATGGGCATCACGTCGTACCTGAAAACCTTCCAGCAGATGGATGTCATCGGGCTCGTGCTGTTGCCGATGTTCCTGCTCTCGGCGACCTTCTTTCCGATCACCGTCTACCCCGAAGCTGCGCAGTGGTTCATCAAGGCGCTTCCCCTGTGGCACGGCGTCGAACTGGTGCGCGGCCTCACCACCGGCGCCCTCTCGGTGGCGATGCTCGGCCACCTCGCCTACTTCGTCGGCATGATCGCCGTCGGCCTGATCTTCACCACCCGCCGCCTGCGTGCCCTGTTCTTGGACTGACCCGGGCAATCGCGAGTTGGTCCGCGTTCTGCGAATTGCGCCGCGAGCTTCTCACGGGCCGGATTCGCAAATGGCGGACCAATCGGGTTCCCAGGTTCGCAATGCCAGGCTGACGCCGTGCCGTTCACGCCGAGTCACGCGATCGTTGCGTTGCCGTTCATCCGCACTCCGATCCCGGCGGGGGCGGTCGCCGTCGGGGCGATGGCACCCGACCTGCCGCTGTTCTTCCCGTGGGTCGTGCCCTACGAGGTGACCCACGGATTCCCGGGACTGCTCGTGGTGTCGCTGCCGCTCGCGGTGGTGCTCTACGCGGTGTGGCGCCTGGTGATCCGCCCGACGGCGTCGGCTCTGCTCCTGCCGGAGGCACTGCGGGCCCGGATGCCGTGGGGCTGGGATCGCGTCGCTCGCCCCGAGCGACCGGTGCGGTCGGCGGCGTTCGTCGTGGTCGCCGCCCTCATCGGCGTCGGCACGCACGTCTTCTGGGACCTGTTCACGCATCCCAACCGGCTCGGCTCGCAGTGGTTCCCCGTGCTCGGCGAGCAGTGGGGTCCGGTCGACGGCACGACGTGGCTGCAGCACGGCTTCTCGGCGCTCGGATTGGCCGGAGTCGCGGTCTGGGCGGTTCTCGCGCTCCGCCGAGCCGGGGTCGTGCACCGTACCGACCCGCGATCGGTGACCGTCGTGCGCGTTGCCGCGTGGATGTCGGCGGGCCTGTTGCTCGTCGGATCGTTCGCGGCGCACATCGCCCGCGACGGGGTTCCCGGCAGCTATCCGCAGCTGCGGGATACCGCGTTCGACGCCGGCACCCTCGCGGGTGCGGCGATCCTCGTCGTCGCGCTCGCAGCGTCGATCGTCGTGCGGGTGCTGCGCCGCCGCTAACCCTTCAGCGCGCGCAACAGCTTCGCGGTGGCGAGGGCGGCTGCGGCGGCGCGGCCGCCGACATCCTCCTTCGACTCGGGCAGGCCGGCACGGTCGAGCCCCTGCTGCTCGTTGTCGACGGTGAGCACGCCGAACCCGACCGGCTTACCGGTGTCGAGCGCGACGCGGGTCAGACCGTCGGTCGCCGCGGCCGCGACGTACTCGAAGTGTGGGGTTTCGCCGCGCACGATCACGCCGAGCGCAACCACGGCATCCGCCCCTGCTTCAAGCGCTGCCTTGCTGACGACCGGTAGCTCGAAGCTGCCGGCGACTTGGATTTCTGTCACCGTGGCCCCGGAAGCCGCGAGCACACCGCGCGCTCCCGCGAGCAGCCCCTCCGAGATGCGGGTGTGCCACAGTCCGGAGACGATCGTGACGGTGAGCCCCGTGCCGTCGGTGTCGAGTTTGGGCATTCCTTCGCCGCTCATGGCGTCGTCTCCTTCAGTTCGTCGTCGAGCCGGGCCGCGTCGAGCGCGACATCGTCGGGCAGCGCGTGACCCATGCGGTCGCGCTTCGCCTCGAGGTAGCCCTCGTTGAACTCGCCGACGCCGACGACGAGCGGCACGAGCTCGGTCACCGTCACCCCGCGCTCCTGCAACTGGCGGGCCTTCTCGGGGTTGTTGCTCAACAGCCGCACCGACGTGAGTCCGAGATCCTTCAGAATCGCGGTCGCCGCGCCATAGTCGCGGGCGTCGGCGGGCAAGCCGAGCTGCAGGTTCGCGTCGAGGGTGTCGAGCCCGTCCTCCTGCAGACGGTAGGCACGGAGCTTGTTGATGAGTCCGATGCCGCGCCCCTCGTGGCCGCGCAGGTAGACGACCACGCCGCCCTCCGTGTGAATCGTCGCCAGCGCCGACTGCAGCTGCGGGCCGCACTCGCACTTCAGCGACCCGAAGGCTTCGCCGGTCAGGCACTCCGAGTGGACCCGCACCAGAGCCCCATCCTTCGGGCTCTGCCCATCGGGAGTGGCGGCGATCCAGGCGACATGGTCGGCTCCCGTCGAGCGGTCACGATAGGCCCGCACCCGGAACGTGCCGTGTTCGGTGGGAACCGTCGTCTCCACCTCGAACGACACCCGCTCGGTTTCGGGGATCTCGACGACCGCCGTCGGATCCTTCTCGCACTTGCGCTCCTCCATGAACCGGATGAGCTCCTCGATCGTGATCACCGGGACGTCGTGCTCCGCGCCGAGCGCGAGCAACCCGGGCAGGCGCATCATCTCGCCGCCGTCCTCCACGATCTCGCCGATCACGCCCACCGGGGTCAGTCCGGCGAGCTTCAGCAGATCGACGGTCGCCTCCGTGTGACCGTCGCGTTCGCGCACCCCACCATCCACCGCCCGCAACGGGATGATGTGGCCGGGTCGGATGAGGCTCGCCGGCGTCGACTCCTCGTCGGCCAGCACGCGCAGGGTGTGGGCGCGATCGGATGCCGAGATACCTGTCGAGAGCCGGTCGGCCGCATCCACACTGATCGTGTACGCGGTGCCGCGCGGATCCTCGTTGTGCTCCCACATCGGCGGCAACTCCAGCCGGTCGGCGATCTCGTTCGTCAACGGCGCGCACAGATACCCCGACGTGTAGCGCACCGTCCAGGCGATCCACTCCTGGCTCGCGAACTGCGCCGCCATGACGACGTCGCCCTCGTTCTCGCGGCCCTCGTCGTCGGCCACGATGACGGGCTTGCCGTCACGCAGCGCCTTCAAGGCGGTTGGGATGTCGGCGAGGCTCATGACTCGCTCCTTTCGAGGTGCAGCATGCGTTGGATGTGACGGGCGACGATGTCGGTTTCGATGTTGACCCGGTCGCCGGGGGTGAGGGTGCCGAGGGTGGTCGCGGCGAGGGTTTCGGGAATGAGGGAGACCTCGAACCAGTCGTCGCCGGCGTCGCTCACGGTGAGTGAGACGCCGTTGACGGCGATCGAGCCTTTGCGTACGACGAGGGGGGCGTGCTCGGGATCGAGCGAGAACCGCAGCACGCGCCAGGCATCCCCGTCCGTCGCCGTGAGGAGGGTCGCGGTGCCGTCGATGTGGCCCTGCACGATGTGCCCGCCGAGCCGGTCGCCGAGGGCTGCAGCGCGTTCGATGTCGACGCGGTCGCCCACGGTGCGCTCGCCGAGGGTCGACATCGCGATCGACACCGCCATGACATCCGCGGTGAACCAGTCGGGGCCCTGATCGACGACGGTGAGACACACGCCGTCGACCGAGATCGAGTCGCCGTGCTTCGCGTCGCTCACCGCGAGCGGTGCCTTGACCGTGAGGCGCCCGGAGTCGCCGGAACGATCCCAGGCGAGCACCTCGCCGAGTTCTTCGATGATGCCGGTGAACATTCAGTTCTCCTTCGGAACAGCGTGCAGGTAGAGATCGTCGCCGAGCTGCTCGACGGTGTCGATGTGCAGACGGAGGATCGCATCCATCGACGGGATGCCGAGGTCGCCGATCGCCAGCTTCCCGCCGCCGAGCAGGGCGGGGGCGAGGTAGATCGCGAACTCGTCGGCATACCCGGCGGAGATGACGGCGCTCGCGAGCGTCGGGCCGCCTTCGACGTACACCCGGCGGATGCCCCGGGCGTGCAGGTCGCCGAAGATGGAGTCGAGGTCGCGGGTGCCGGTTTCGAGCACCCCGCGCGGGTGTGCGTGCAGTGTCGCGTCGACCGGGATCGTCCGCTCACCCACGACGACCGGAAGGGGTTGTGCGGGCATCAGCTCGCCGGCATCCCCCCGCGCCGTCAGCGACGGGTCGTCGGCGAGTACGGTGCCGGTGCCGACGAGGATCGCGTCGCTCTGCGCCCGCTGCTCGTGCACCTTTTGCCGCGCGGCGGCACCGGTGATCCACTGGCTCGAGCCGTCGGCGGCGGCGGCCCGCCCGTCGAGGGTCGACGCCCACTTCACGACGACCCACGGCCGTCCGCGTCGCATCGCCTCG
>CAZCEE010000156.1:0-5997 GCA_964497165.1 uncultured Schumannella sp.
GATCTCGACGATGCTCGACCGGCCGCCGAAATCGTAACTCCACACCCGGTCGAGGATCTGCGCCTTGCTCAGCACGCGGCGCGGGTTGCGCATGAGGTAGCGCAGCAGCTCGAATTCGGTCGCGGTGAGCGCGATCGGCTCCCCGGCTCGTTCGACCTCGTAGGTCTCCTCGTTGAGCACGAGGTCGCCGACCCGGATCTCGGGGTCAGTCGCGGCGGACACGATGCGGGCGCTGCGCCGCAGCAGGCCGCGCAACCGGGCGATGACCTCGTCGAGCGAGAACGGCTTCGTGACGTAGTCGTCGCCGCCCGCGGTGAGCCCGGCGACACGGTCGTCGACGGCATCCTTCGCGGTCAGAAAGAGCACGGGCGCATCGCTGCCGGCCGCACGCAACCGCTGAAGCACCTGCACCCCGTCGAGGTCGGGCAGCATGATGTCGAGCACGATGACGTCGGGTGCGAAGGTGCGGGCCAGGGCGAGAGCATCCTGGCCGTTGGCGGCGGTCTGAACGTCCCAGCCCTCGTAGCGCAGCGCCATCCGCAGCAGGTCACCGAGCGGGGCTTCGTCGTCGACGACGAGGGCGCGCACCGGCGAGCCGTCGGGGCGGGTGAGTTGAGTGGATGCGGTGGGGGTGGTGATCGGCACGCTCTCTAGTCTGGCCCGGTTTCTATGAATCTCCTGAGGCGCACCTTGGCGCGCGCCAGGAATCCCCCTGGCGCGTCCCGTCGCCGGATGTCTGCACCGTCACGCAGACTGGAGAGGTGACGATCGCGCAGCCCACGCTCCCGCTCTGGGACGAGCCGCCACGCGTCGTCGCAGCCGGGATGGGCCACCGCGACCGCATCGTCGCCGACCAGACCGACCGCGTCGGCTGGCTCAAGGCCCGCGCTCGCGGGGTCACCGCGACCGACGTCGCCCGGCTGACCAGTGAGCGCGCTGTGAAGTCGCTCGCCATGGAGAAGCTGCTCGGCTCGCGGTTCGGCGGCAACGCCTACACCGAGCACGGTCGACTTCGCGAACCGGCGATCGGGCGCTGGGCGGGCAACGTCTACGGGATGCGGTCGTCGAGCGCTCTGTTCCACGCCGACGGCAACCGCGACCATCTCGCCACCCCTGACGGGCTACGCGAAGTCGACGGCCGGGTGGAGCTGTGCGAGATCAAAACGACCTCGCATTCGTGGCGCGGCATCCCGCGCAACTATCTGCGTCAGGTGTGGTGGCAGCAGTACGTCTTAGGCGCTGAGCGAACGCTCGTCGTCTGGGAGCGACACGAGGAGTTCGTTCCCGTTTCGAGCGAACCCGAGTGCCGGTGGGTCGACCGCGACGACACCCAGATCGGCCGCCTGATCGTGCTCGCCGACGACCTGTTGCGGGCGATGCGTCGCGAGCACTGACCGCCGCTCGAACGACAACGCGATCCCGTAGATGGCGACCCAGGCGATGCCGAGGGTCGTCGCCACGAACTCGAGCCGGCTGCCGAACCAGGCGTAGAAGTCGACGACCGACATCAGTCCACCGGTCGCGGCGATAAGCGCGACCGACAGGGCCGCCACGAGCGAGAACCGGCGGATCGCGCGATGCCCGACCGCAAAGGCGCACTGCAACATCGTCCAGGCCGCGAACGCGAACGCGAGGGTCGCGGCGCTGACGTGTCCGAGATCTTGCCAGGAGAGTCCCGGACCGAACTGCGGTACGGGGCAGCCGCTCGTACAGGTCACCTGCGACGCCACCAGGAACAGCCCGCTCGCGATGGCGAGACTCACCGACGGCGGCCACCAGCTCAATCCCGGCGCGCGCGAGCGGATGCGTCGCCCGACCCAGGCGACCGCGAAGCCGCCTGCGACGAGCAGCAGCAGCGCGCGTTCGAACCACACGGCGGTCGGCTCGCCGTCGGCGCCGAGTTCGCTCACGTAGAGCTCGCGGGGCACCCCCAGGCGCAGGGTCCAGATGATCGCGAGCGACGCGAGCACGAACACCGTGCCCGCCCCGGCGAGGGCGCGGTCGAACATCCTCAGCGTCAGCCCTTCGGGGCTCGGAGCGGCCACCGGTCGCGGCGCGACACCCAGATCACCGCGGCACCGACACCCCCGATCACGGCAGCGATGAGCACGACGTAGAACGCGACCGAGACGTAGCCCTGAGGCGAGGTGTCGGGGTTGAGGAACGGATACGGGTACCAGCCGCCCGCGTAGGCCGGGTTGAGCACGGCCTGGGTCGGGTCGTCGACGAACGGGCCGCGAATCATCGTGTAGATCGCCCAGACGATCGGGTAGATCACGATGACCCAGATGTGCACCCAGTCGAGACGGCGGCGGCCAGGCGCGAACAACCAGTCGAGCACGACGAGGATCGGCCCGATGACGTGCACGATCTCGTTCGACCAGCCGAGGGTCGCCCCCTCGCTCACCTCGACGCCGCGCAGCAGGGTGTTGTAGACGATCCCGGTCGTCGCCATGTAGGCGGTCACCCCCGCGCGTCCCACCCCGAACCACAGCGGGTCGACGCCCGCCGAACGGATGAGCAGAATCGCCCCGATGAGGAACACCGCGATCGTGAGCACGTTCGATTCGATGGTGAAGAAGCTGAAGAAGTTGACGGCCGGAATGCCGTTCTCCGCGATCCCGTTCTCGGCGCGGAAGTTCAGCGAGTGGATGTACTGACCGACGATCGCGACCGTGATGAGCGCCGCACCCGCCAGCCGGAACACGATGAAGAGAATCCGCATGTCGACCCCGATCTCCCGGAGCCGAACGCCCCGCTCGATGCTAGCGGAGCGTCAAGTTTCACGAGGCGATGACATCCACGTAACACCGGCGACTCATGCACGCCGTTTACTGGGTACGGAAGACGGGGAGCGGATGATGGCGACGATGCGGGCCATGGCGATGACGCAGGCCGGTGGCCCGGAGGTGCTCGCGCTCACCGAGGTCGAGAGACCCGTGCGCGTGAACGCCGAACTGCTCGTGCGCGTCGTCGCGGCGGGGGTCAACCCGATCGACGCGAAGACCCGTGCCGGCAAGGGGGCGTTCCCCGGCATCACGGCCTTCCCCGTGGTGCTCGGCAACGACTTCAGCGGAATCGTCGAAGAGGCGCCCTACGAGGCGCACCCCCTGCAACCGGGCACCGAGGTCTACGGCATGGGGATGGTGCCGCGGATGTCGGGCGCCTACGCCGAATATCTCACCGTCAGCGCGATGTCGGTCGTGAAGAAGCCCTCGACGCTCTCCCACGTCGAAGCCGCGGGCGTACCGCTCGCCGCGCTCACCGCGTGGGGCATGGTGGTCGAGACCGCGAAAGCGCACGAGGGCCAGCGGATGCTCATCCACGCCGGTGCGGGAGGTGTCGGGCACTTCGCCGTGCAGTTCGCCGCGTACTTCGGAGCGCACGTCATCGCGACCGGGTCGGCCCGCAACGCGTCCTGGCTGCGCGAACTCGGCGCCACCGAGGTTCTCGACTACTCCGCTGTCAGGTTCGACGAGGTGCTCGACCCGGTGGATGCCGTCATCGACCTCATCGGCAACGTCGCCGACGACACCGGGTCGCGGTCGCTCCGCGTGCTGCGCCCGGGGGGCCTCATCGTCAACGGCCCGACCGGATCGTGGCCCGACATGGTCGAAGAGGCGGCGACCGCGGGGGTACGGGCGACCGGCTACCGGGTCGCCCCCGACGGCTCAACCCTCGCGATCGTCTCGCGGCTGCTGGAGTCGGGCGCGGTGAAGGTGTACGTCGACCAGGTGTTCGACCTTGAGGACGTCGCTGATGCCCACCGCGCGATCGAGTCGGGCCACACCCGCGGCAAACTCGTCCTCAAGGTCGCCGACGGCTGAACTCCCCGAGTTGCGCGGCGGTGACGACCTCGGCGCCGGCATCGCGGAGCGCTGCGAGGAAGGCCGCGTGCACGGAGGCCCCGTCGACGACCCGCTCGCCGTAGCTCAGGTTGGGAGCCGCGCAGGCATCAGCGACGACGACGACGGAGAACCCGAGGTCGAGGGCGGCACGCACCGACGCGTCGACGCACATGCTCGTCATCATGCCCATGACGACGACCTGCTCGGTTTCGAGTTCGCCCAGCTTCGCCGCGAGATCGGTGCCGCGGAACGAGTTCGGGTGCTCCATGCGGATGAGGGTTTCGCCGTCCGTCAGCTGCACGAGGGGGTGGATCTCGACCCCCTCGGTTCCGGGGCGCATGAATTCGGCGTCCGGGGCATCCCAGACGTGCTGCATGTGCACGACCGGGGTCGACTCCGCGCGGAAGCGGTCGAGCACGGTGCGCGCCACCTCGACGGCGTCGACGGCGCCCACGAGGGGGTATGCGCCCCCCGGGAAGTAGTCGTTCTGGAGGTCGATCACCAGCAAGGTCGTCGTCACCTCATCGCCACCCGTGCGGCTACAGCACCTTGGAGAGGAACTGGCGCGTGCGCTCCTCGCGTGGGGCCGTGAACACCTGGGTCGGCTCGCCCTCCTCGATGATGCGCCCGTCGACCATGACGACGACGCGGTCGGCGGCCTCCCGCACGAAGCCCATTTCATGGCTGACCACGACCATCGTCATCCCGCTCTCCGCGAGATCGCGCATCACCTCGAGCACCTCGCCGACCATCTCGGGATCGAGGGCGCTGGTCGGCTCGTCGAACAGCATCAGGGCCGGTCGCATCGCCAGGGCCCGCGCGATCGCGACCCGCTGCTGCTGGCCGCCTGACAGCGAGCGGGTGCGCGCATCCGCCTTGTCGGAGAGACCCACCCGCGCGAGCAGCTCGCGAGCCGCGGCGACCGCGACGCTCTTCTTCTCGCTCTTGACCTCGACCGGCGCGTGCCAGACGTTCTCGAGCACGCTCATGTGCGGAAAGAGGTTGAACTGCTGGAAGACGAATCCGATGTCGGCACGTTGCCGCGCGAGCTCGCGGGTCGACAGGTCGACGACCTTGCCCGACTTCGTCACGCGGGCGCCCATCAGGTCGCCGTTGATGCGGACCTCGCCCGTGTCGATCGGCTCGAGGCGGTTGATCGTGCGCAGCAGCGTCGTCTTGCCGGCCCCCGACGGCCCGACGAGCACCACGACCTCGCCCCGTTGCACGTCGAGGTCGACATCGCCGAGCACCTGCCGGTCGCCGAACCATTTGCTGACGCCGCGGATGCTGACGATCGGCTGCGCCGCATCGGCCCCGCGCGCCTCGTTGTCGCGCGTCATGAGGCGTCCTGGGCGAGGAGCGGGGACTTCGTCACCGTCCGCTTGGTGCGCACTCCGAAGAGTCGTCGCAGCACGGATGCGGCGGGCGGCAGGCCGGCCCTCTTGTTGAGCACGTTCTCGATTCCCGTCTGTGCGAAGGTCCAGATCGTCGTCAGGGCCAGGTAGTACAGCGCCACGACGATGTAGACCTCGAATACCTTGAAGGTCGCCGAGCTCATCGTGCTGCCGACCTGGAACATCTCGGCGACGCCGATGACCGACAGGATCGACGTGCTCTTCATGAGCCCGTTGAACGAGTTGCCGAGCGGGGGCACCATGACGCGGATGGCTTGCGGCACGATGATCTGACGCATCGACTTCATCGGGGTCATGCCGAGCGACAGCGCCGCCTCGTTCTGGCCGCGGTCGACCGATTCCAGTCCGGAGCGCACGATCTCGGAGATGTAGGCGCTCTCGTTGAGCATGAGCCCGACGATCGCGGCCTGCACGGCCCCCTTGATGAGCACACCGAGGATGTCGGCATCCCCGAACCGGAAGAGACCCGCCGCGGCGAACCCCGTATAGATGATGACCAACTGCACGAGAAGCGGGGTGCCGCGGATGATCCAGACGTACCCGCTCGCGAAGATCTTGAACGGCAGGAAGCGGCTTCGACCCATGAGCGCGATCACGAGACCGAGCACGAGTGCGAGCGACATCGCGGTCACCGAGATGATGATCGTGAGCGCGAGGCCGCTGAGGAATCGCGGGCTCGGAGTGAGCAGACTCTGCCAGAAATAGGCCTTGTCGCTCGCGTCGATCAGCTGGAC
>CAZCEE010000157.1:0-5970 GCA_964497165.1 uncultured Schumannella sp.
CTTCCCGTCAGCGGATTGGTCGTCCAGGCGGCGCGCACTCCGTACACGTCGTGGATGAGGTCGGGCGTTAGCGTCAGCGCGGTGGCGCCAGACGCGACGACCCGTCCGCTGGAGAGCACAACGACGTGATCGGCGTGGGAGGCGGCGAGTGCTAGGTCGTGCATGGCGGCGAGCACCGTGACGCCGTCGACGGCGAGGCGGGAGAGAAGCCCGAGCACGTCGAGTTGTGCGGCGATGTCGAGGTGGTTCATCGGCTCGTCGAGCAGCAGCAGTCGAGGTTGCTGCGCGAGGGCGCGGGCGAGCAGAACGCGTTGACGCTCGCCGCCCGACAGCGAGGGGAGCTCGCGGTCGGCGAACGGGAGGGCGCCGGCATCCATCAGTGCCTGGGTGACCACAGCATCGGATGACGGGTCGCGGCCGCCGAGCAGCGCCTCATGTGGAGTGCGGCCGAGCCCGGCGACGGCGCGCCCGGTGAGGGGCAGCTCAGTCGTCGCGTCCTGCTCGACGAGGGCGACGCGGCGGGCGCGCTCACGGCGGCGCATCGCGAGGAGGTCGTCGTCGCCGACGTGCACGGATCCCGCGGCCGGTCGGAGCACCCCGGCGACCACCCGCAGGAGCGTCGACTTGCCGGCTCCGTTCGGGCCGAGCAGCGCCGTCACCGCGCCGACGGGGGCGTCGAAGGTGGCGGCATCCACCAGGGTCTTCTCGTCGATGCGCACCGTGACGTCGGCGACCGAGAGGGCGCCGTCCTGAGCCTGTCGAAGGGTCATGCCTCGCTCCGGCGGCGGGCGAGCAGGATCGCGAACACGGGTGCCCCGATGATCGCGGTCACGATGCCGACGGGCAGTTCGCGCGGCTCGAACACGGTACGGGCGAGGGTGTCGGCCCAGACGAGGAACACCGCGCCGGTCAGGGCCGAGAGCGGCAGCAGCGCGCGGTGTCCCGGACCGACGAGCAGCCGCACGGCGTGGGGCAGCACGAGGCCGACGAATCCGATGGATCCGCTGACGGCGACGAGTGCTCCGGTGAGCAGGGCGCCGGCGCCGAGCAGCGTCCAGCGCACCCCCTGCACCGGGATGCCGACCGACGCCGCCGTCGTGTCGCCGAGGGCGAAGGCATCCAGAATGCGTCCGGTGAGCGCGAGCGGGATGCCGATCACGAGAATCGCGATGCCGGCGATCGCCACGGCATCCCAGCGCGCGCCCGCGAGCGACCCGAGCAGCCACGACAGCACCTCGCGGTAGGCGTCGCCGGTCGCGACCCAGAAGATCACGAACGATGTGATGGCGGCCGCAAGTGATGACACGGCGACCCCGGCGAGCACGGTGCGGGTGGGGGTGATGCGTCCGAACGCCCCGGCGAGGGTGAGCGTCGCGGCGAGGGCGAGCAGCGCTCCGGCGAACGCCGCCACGGGGAGCAGCAGCGAGAATCCGAGCAACAGCACGGTCACGGCGCCGAGCGACGCGCCCGATGAGATGCCCAACAGGTACGGGTCGGCGAGCTGGTTGCGGGTGAGCGCCTGCATGATCGCGCCGACGAGGGCGAGGCCGGCGCCGACCGCGGCGGCGGTGAGGATGCGCGGCAGCCGCAACTCCCACACGATCCCGTCGCGCAGCAGCGGGAGCGGCGACTCGCTGCCGGTGAGGTGCGCGGCGATCGAGCCCCACACCTCTCCGACACTGAGGTCGGCCGGCCCGATCGTCACCGCGACGACGACGGATGCCGTGAGCGCGACGGCGAGCACGGCGCCGACCAACGCAGCGCCCGCCGTCAACGCCCCGGCACGCGATCTCACGGCAGGTCGAGCTCCTCGAGTTGTTCGACGAGCGAGGTCGCCGCTCCGACGCTACGCACCCCGGCCTCGGTCGACGCGAACGGCAGGATCACGAAACGTTCGTTGAGCACTGCGGTGAGGTTCGCGGTCGCCGGGTTCGACTTCAGGTAGTCGATCTTCTTCTGCGCGGTGTTCCAGTCGGCGTCGACGAGCACCAGCACGTCGGGGTCGGCTGCGAGCACCGACTCCCAGCCGTACGGGCTCCACGTCATGTCGATGTCGCCCGCGATGTTCGAAAGGCCCGCGGTCTCGAGGAGGAGCTGGGGTGCCCCGATGCCCGCGCCGACGTACGGGGTGTCGGTGCCCGACGACCACCAGAGCGCGGTGAGGTCGCCCTCGAGAGGCTCGATGGCATCCAGCTCGGTCTGCTGGGCCGCCAGAAGCTCATCGGCTGAGACGTCGAAGATGTCGGCCACCTCGGCGATCTCGCGGAAGATCTCATCGAAGTCGAGTTTCGCGGGCTGCTCGGCGCTCTGGCAGGCGGCGGGCTGCACATAGGAGGCGACGCCGAGGGCCGCGAGTTCGTCACGCTCACCGGCGGCGTCGGGCGTGAACGCCGACTCCCAGCCGGAGTACACGAGGTCGGGTTCGGCTTCGAGCACGACCTCTTCGCTCGGCATCTTCTCGGCGAGCACCGGCACACCTTCAGCGGCATCGGCCCACTCGTCGGGAACGGGTCCGTCCTGGAACGCGGTGCCGACGATTAGGTCGCCGAGCCCGAGCGCGAGCAGCATCTCGGTCGACGTCGACTTGATGGTGACGACGCGCTCCGGCGGGGCGTCAAAGGTCACCGCCACACCGCAGTTGCTGAGCGTCAGCGGCCCCTCGGCTGTGGGGGTCGCAGCAGGTGCGGCTGTCGCGCAGCCGGCGAGCAGGAGCGCGGTCGGGATCACGAGAAGGGGGATGCGACGCAAAGGAGAACCTCCGGGAAGAGAGCAGGCGGGAACAGGAGCGGCGCATCTGCACCGGGGCCTGCCGTCCAGTCGGAGGACGGTCGCGAACCGGGCCAAATCCAGCCCGGGGGTCCATGGGAAGTCTAGGCATCCCCGCGGGTTGAGTGCCGCGCGTCGCGCGGTGCATCGAAACCGACGATTGCATCCAGTTTAGTTTTAGCTAAACTAGATGCATGTCGAACCTGATCCAGACAGCGCGCATCGACGCGGGCGTGAGCAACGCCGAACTCGCGCGCCGACTCGGAGTCACTGCTGGCGCGGTGTCGCAACTCGAACGCTCCGAGCGAGACGGTTCCATTCGATGGGAAACCCTCGAACGAGCGCTGTCGGCGCTGGATCGTCGCCCGGTGATCGCCATGACGACAGCGCCACGTGGGAGTGCCTACGACGCCCAAGCCATCACCGATTCGATCAACCGCGCCCTCGACGAGGGCGACGAAACGTTTGCGTTGCGCGTTCTGACCCGCGGCGCGCAGCGAGCGCGGTCATGGTCGCACCCGGACGACCTCTCGGTGCGTTCCTCGAGAATCAAGGATCCGCGCTGGGAGGCGCTGTTCGGGGCGGTCTACGGGGATGCGTTGACGGGAACGGAGAAGCCGGCGTGGGCGCATCCTGCTCGGCTGTCGCGTCGCTGGTACGTGTCGCGGTTCGCTCCGCTGCGCGAGCGCGCCAAAACGACGACCCCCGAGCGCCTCCGCGAGCTCAACATCTTCATCGACGCGCGGTCGCTGGAGCGAGCATGACCACCCAGGGCGGGCATCAACTCGATCCGGTCGAACTTCGCGAGCTGCTCGATGAGCTCGTACGCAGAGTCGAGGCCCGTGGACTCACCGGCGCGATCCGGATCGTCGGCGGGGCAGCGCTCGCCCTGCGCTACCCCGACGACGCCGACGTCCGAATGACACGTGACGTCGACGCGACCTGGGAGCCCCAAACCGAAGTGGCCGACGTGATCGCGGAACTAGCCGCCGAGCGCGGACTTGAGACCGACTGGATCAACCCGGCCGCGGCATCCTGGCTTCGTACCGACGAGCCCGACCCCGCGGAGGGCGAGTTCGTGGTTGTCGTCGCCACACCCGAACAACTGGTCGCGATGAAGCTCGCGGCAGGGCGCGAACAAGATCTCGCCGACTTGCGGATCCTCGCCCGACACCTCGGCATCCGCGACGCTGCACGGCTCGTTGATCTCGCGTACAAGGTCTATGGCGACGACTCGGTGGAACTGCCGGACGGGCGTGAGTCCTACCTCGTGCTTGCCCGGGCCGTCATCGACAGCATGTAGCGCCTCTAGCCGGCGGCCGCGGCGGCGAGCGCCCGAGCGACCTCCCGCGCCGACTCCACCGGCACGAGGCCGACGGTGACACGCACGTGTGGGGTGGGGGCGTCGCCGAGTTGGAACGGGGCACCGGGGGCGACACGGATGCCGGCCGCCGCGAGGTGCACGAGGGCGGAACGCTCTTCGACGACGGGAAGCCACGCGTTGATCCCGTCGCCCGCGGGCAGCTCGACGCCGGCGGCGAGCAACTCGGATTGCAGAGCCGCCCGCCGTGCGGCATAGGCGGCCCGCGCCGCCTCCACCTCGCCGACCGCGACGGGATCGGTGAGCAGCGCGTGCAGGATCGCCTGCACCGTGCGGGACGTCCATCCCGGACCGAGCAGCCGCCGCGCCACCACGCGGTCGACCAGGGAGCGCGGACCGCCGAGGGCGCCGATGCGCAGGTCGGGTCCGTGCGACTTCGAGAAACTCTTCACGTGCAGAACCCGGTCGGGAACGGCGGATGCGAGGGTCACGTCGGGCGAGGACGAGATCGACCCCGAGTGGTCGTCTTCGATCACGACGGCGTTCGGCGCGGTGCGGCTGCGAGCGAGGAGCCGCCCGAGTTGCGCCGCCCTCCCGTCAGTGAGCGACGCACCCGTCGGGTTGTGGGCGCGGGTCTGCAGCAGCACGACGGCGGGTGCCGTGCCGAGTGCGCGGGCGAACGCGTCGGGCAGCATGCCGTCGGCATCCATCTCCACCCCGACCGGTTCGAGGCCGTACGCGTCGAGCAGGTCGAGGAAGGGCGGGAAGCAGGGGTTCTCGACGAGCACCCTGTCGCCGTAGCGCACCAGCGTGCCGAGGGCGCGGTCGATCGCGTCGAGGGCGCCGTTGGTGACGGTGAGCGACTCGACGTCGCTCGGCCAGGTGGTGCGCAGCAGATCGTGCAGCTCCGGAATGTCGGGTTTCGCCTGGTAGGAGGTCGTGTCGGCGTGGATCTCGAGGGCTGCAAGTAGCGGGCCGAGGCGGGGGAGCAGTGCGGGATCCGGGGTGCCGCGGGAGAGGTCGAGCGCTGCCTCGAGGGAGCCGTCGAGCCCTTGGTAGCGCCTAGGCATCCATTCGCGGGGGGCGGAGCGCACGAAACTGCCGGACCGGCCCCGCGAGGTGATGAGTCCGGCCGCCCCGAGGGTCTGCCAGGCGTGGCTGACGGTCGCGGGCGAGACGCCGAGGTCTTTCGCGAGGTCGCGCACGGTGGGCAACCGGTCGCCGGGGGCGAGGTCGCCGGTGGTGATGAGGCGGGAGATCGCGCTCGCGATGCCGTGCGGCGACCGATCTTCGACCGCGAGGGCTACCGACTTCACCGAGGACCGCCTAGCTTTCTTTTACGCCAGCATTCTTTTAACGGTGCCGACATGGACAGAAACGTCAGAGAAATGTTTACGGCGAAAGATAACAAAAGACAACCCCTGGGAGGACGGGCATGGCCAACATCGTGCGCGCAGCCATTACGCAGACCACCTGGACCGGCGACAAGGAGTCGATGCTCGACAAGCACGAAGGCTTCGCGCGGGAGGCGGCGAAGCAGGGTGCGCAGGTCGTCTGCTTCCAAGAACTCTTCTACGGCCCGTACTTCGGCATCACCGAAGACAAGAAGTACTACCGCTACGCCGAACCCGCTGACGGCCCCATCGTGCAGCGCTTTGCCGCGCTCGCAAAGGAACTGAACGTGGTGATGATCCTCCCCATCTACGAGGAAGACATGACCGGCGTCTACTACAACACCGCGGTGGTGGTGGATGCCGACGGCACGATCCTCGGCAAGTACCGCAAGCACCACATCCCGCACCTCGACCGCTTCTGGGAGAAGTTCTACTTCCGTCCCGGGAACATGGGCTACCCGGTGTTCGACACGGCGGTCGGCAAGGTCG
>CAZCEE010000158.1:0-5961 GCA_964497165.1 uncultured Schumannella sp.
TCAATCAATGACACATGTCGCGACTCAGGTGAGACCTATGTCGCGACTCATCACATGGTGGACCCTAGGGGATTTGAACCCCTGACCTCCTCGATGCGAACGAGGCGCGCTACCAACTGCGCCAAGGGCCCGTAGACAAGGAACGACTCTACCAGCCCGGCCGGGTCAGCTCAGCCCGCCGACCGGCGCCGGCGCAGCACTTCGTCGAGGTCGGTCGCCTCGACCGCGTCGGGTCCGAGTACGCCCATCCCGGCGTACTTCGACGGCCGCGACGACCGCAGGCGCACGACCTCGGGGGATGCCTGCGCGGCACGCAGCGTCGCCTCAGCTTCGGCGGCTGCGGCTCGCAGCGCCTCCTGCAAGTCGGGCCGCGGCGCGCTCCGCTCGGGGGCCGGTCGCGACAAGTACATGGGGCGCGGCATCTCGACGGGCGTCCACGGTTGGCGTTGCGCCGCGGGAGCGACATCGCGCACCTGCACAGCGGTACGCGGTCGCGCAGAAGCCGCTCGCGGCATCGCCCGCGCGTCGAGTCGACGCTGCACCGCGATCGCGACGGCACCCCCCACCCCGGCGAGCGCGAGGATGCCGACGGCGCCCGGCGCCATCCCGGTCGTCGCGATCAACCACACCTGGGTGAGCGCGACCACCGTGGCGGCGACCATGAGCAGGGATGCGCCAAGCCGAGTGCGGCGCATCCGACGGCGACGCAGCACGTCGGGGTCGAGCGAAACACGCGGGGCCGACGGGGTCTCCCGCCGAACAGCAGCGACCTGCCGGGCGGCCATGGCATCCGCTCGACGCTCCTGGGCGCGAAGGATGCGCTCCTGCCGGGCCGCCTCGCGGGCGGTGGCGGCGACCCGCACGGCGTCGGGCATCTCGGCGGTCTCTGCGAGTACGCGCATGGTCTGCTGCAACCGGGTCGCCGTGCGCTCGGTCGCCAAGTACTCGCGGCGACGCAGCCACGTCGGCACGAGGTAGAGGAACCACAGCACGGCCGCGATGGCGAGCATGATCGCCGTACCCGCACCCGTGCCATCCATGACCAGAGGGTACGTTTCGCGTACCCCAGTGCTCGGGTGCCGCGCCGCACTCCCAGGATGCGCGGAGGCTAGCTCAGGCGGAGGGGCCTCGCGGCGGCGTTGCGGTCGGATTCGGGGATGGTGCCGATGCCCGCGGGGACGCGGCCGTCCTTCCAGCGACGGAGGACGCCCTCGGGAATCTCCTCCATCGTGAGGGCGAAGCAGAAGTGGTCGCGCCAGTCGCCGTTGATGTGGATGAAGCGGCGCCGCAGCCCCTCGTAGCGGAACCCTAGCTTTTCGACGACACGCAGCGACGCGGCGTTCTCGGGGCGGATGCAGATTTCCATGCGATGCAGGCCCAGGCCGAAGAACACGTGGTCGGTTGCGAGCGCGACGGCGGTCGGGGTGAGGGCGTTGCCGGCGAACCGTTCCGCCACCCAATACCCGATGGATGCCGACGACAGCGAGCCGTACGACATCCCCGAGACGTTCAGTTGGCCGGCGAACTCGCCGTTGTACTCGACGACGAACGGCACACCGTTGCCGGTGCGTTCATGCGCGAGCAGCGACCGGATGCTGGCCTTGGCGTCGAAGCCGACCGGACCTTGTGGGTTCGTCGCCTCCCACTGGCGCAGCCACGACCGGTTGTCGAGCAGCTCGCGTTCGAGCGCGCGGGCGTCGCGGATGCGGATCGGGCGGATCGCGATCGACCCGTCGCGCAACGTCGGAACGTTCACGACTCCGCCGGGGCGTCACCCGGCAGACCCGCGGCGAACGGCTTCAGCCACGCCCGGAAGTCGGGTCCGAGGTCGTCGCGGTCGCTCGCGAGCTGCACGATCGCTTTGAGGTAGTCGAGCCGATCACCGGTGTCGTACCGGCGGCCACTGAAGACGACGCCGTGCACGCCGCCCGCCCAGTCCGGTCCGGTGGCGAGTGCCTGCAGCGCGTCGGTGAGTTGGATCTCGCCACCCTTGCCGGGCTCCGTGGTCTCGAGGATGTCGAAGATCTCCGGGCGCAGCACGTAGCGGCCGATGACCGCGAGGTTCGACGGCGAGGTGCCCGGCTCGGGCTTCTCGACGAGGCCGGTGATGCGCACGACATCGTCATCGTCGGTCGGCTCAACCGTCGCGATGCCGTAGAGATGCGTCTGCGACGGGTCGACCTCGAGCAGTGCCACGACCGTCGTGTTGCGCGCACCCTGCACTTCCAGCATCCGACTCAGCAGCACGTCGCGCGCGTCGATGATGTCGTCACCGAGCAGCACCGCGAACGGCTCGTTGCCGACGTGCATCTTGGCGCGCAGCACAGCGTGGCCGAGGCCGAGGGCGTCCCCCTGCCGCACGTAGTGAACGTCGGCGAGGTCGGTGGAGTGCCGCACCTTCTCGAGCTTCTCGAGGTCACCCTTGCGCGTGAGGATCTGCTCCAGTTCGCCGACCTTGTCGAAGTGGTTCTCGAGGGCGCTCTTGTTGCGGCCGGTGATCATGAGCACGTCGTGCAAACCGGCCGCGACAGCCTCTTCGACGACATATTGGATGGCCGGCATGTCGACGACCGGCAACATCTCTTTGGGCATGGCCTTGGTCGCTGGGAGGAATCGCGTCCCCAGGCCGGCAGCGGGGATGACGGCTTTCGTGATGGGAGCAGGCATGCGACCCAGCGTATCCGGCCCCGTAAGCTCGTTCCTGTGCGGGATGTGGAGAGCGAGAAGCGCGCCCTGCGGGCCGAATTGCGCGAGCGCCGCCGCATCCGCACCTCCTTGCAGCACGAGAGCGACTCGGCTCGGCTCACCGCCCACCTCCAGCAGTTGACCACCGACCTCGGGGCGCGGTCCCTCTCGGCCTACCTCTCGCTGCCCGAGGAGCCCGACACGCGCCCCTTCCTGCGCTGGACCGCCGAACAGGGGCTGACGGTGCTTCTGCCGATTGCCCGCGACGACGGTCTTCTCGACTGGGCGCCCTACGACGGCGCCGACGAGGAGGCCGACATCCTCGGGATGCCGACGCCGACCTCCGAACTGCTCGGCCCGATCGCGATCAACGACGTCGACCTCATCCTCGTGCCGGCCGCTGCCGTGGACCGCACCGGGATGCGGATGGGGTGGGGGCGCGGGTACTTCGACAAGACCCTCGGATCGATGGAGAACAGCCCGCCCGTCTATGCTGTGATCTTCGACGACGAGCTCGTCGACGCGGTGCCGCGGGAGCGCCACGACATGCCGGTGAACGGCGTCGTGACTCCGAGCGGCATCGTCACGCTCTGACCTGGGGACCCATGCCCACCTATTCCTACCGCTGCACCGAGTGCGCGACCGCGTTCGACATCCATCAGGCGTTCACCGACGACTCCCTCACCGAGTGCCCGGCCTGTAGCGGTCGCTTGCGCAAGCTGTTCTCCGCCGTCGGGGTGACGTTCAGCGGCTCCGGCTTCTACCGCAACGACAGCCGCGCGGCGGCGAAGGAGGGCGGTTCGTCGTCGACCTCGACCGCCACTCCGACGCCGACCCCTGCGCCTGCGGCGGCCGCAGCCGGAGGTTCGGCGTCGAGCAGTACGGAATAGCCGTGTTCAAGGGTTTCAAAGAGTTCATCCTGCGCGGCAACGTCATCGACCTCGCCGTCGCCGTCGTCATCGGCGCGGCGTTCACCGGGATCGTGACCGGGCTCGTCGAAGGCATCCTCAACCCGGCGATCGCGCTGCTCTTCAACGCCAACGACCTGAACAGCGCGGGCATCACGTTGCGCCCCGAGTCGGCGGATGGCGCGGGCGACGCGATCGTGCTCGCCTGGGGACGGGTGATCTCGGCGCTCATCCAGTTCCTGCTGGTCGCGACCGTCGTCTACTTCGCCCTCATCGTGCCGATGAACTACCTGCGCAAGAACCCGTTCGGGCGCAAGAAGAAGGGCGAGCCCGAACCGCCGCCGATCCCGACGGAGCAGGAACTGCTCACCGAGATCCGCGACCTGCTGCGAGCCCAGCAGCAGCGGCAATCGGTGGTCGAGTAGCGCCGAAGGCGTTAGTAGTGCGGGGGCTTGTCGTCGCGCAGGCGGGCGTCGTTCTCACCTTCGGCGTGTTGGTCGGGTTCCTCGACGGGCGTTGGGTCGCTGCCGGGGGGTGGTGGCGTCGTCACCCGCCGACGTCGGCGACGCCGGGGGGCTGAGGATGCGGACTCAGTGTCCGACAATGACCGGGATCTCCTGGGTGATCGTCGCGACCTGAACGCCTGCCGTGCGGGCGATCCGGTCGGCGACGGCGTCGGGATCGCTGAACAGCTCGAACGCGTGCACCCGGGCGTAGTGCCAGCCGAGTCGGCGCAGCACTTCGGGTCGCAGTCGCAGGGATTCCCGCAGCGACCGCCCGAGTAGCACGGTGTCGGTTTCGACGACGACGCAGGTGCCTCCGTTGGCCGCGACGAGGCCGAGCTTTCCGCGGTGGCCGAGCGCGACACGAAGGCCGCGCGCGGCGAGCCGCCGGGAGAGGTCGACGAGCATCGGGTCGGAGTCGTCGGGCAGCGGCGGTTCGGCGCGGCGCGCGGCGACTTCGTCGAGGATCTCGGCGAGGGCGACGGCACCGTGGCCGAGCCGGCCGTCGTCGATGTCGGTGGAGCGGAAGCAGGTGACGATGACGAGGGAGCGGCGGGCCCGGGTCATGGCGACGGCGAGCAGCCGTTCGCCTCCGGGTTTGCCGAGCGGTCCGAAGTCGGAGAGCACCCGGCCGTGCGGGGTGCGGCCGTAGCCGACGGAGAAGACGACGCGGTCGCGGCTCTGCGCCGACGCCCGCCCGATACTCAGCACGTCGAACGGTTCGGCGCGGTCGCTCAGCACGAAGTCGGTGAGGGCAGGGTTACCGGGCATCGCCTCGGCGACGGCCTTCCACACTCGCGCGGCGTGCTTTTCGCTCGCGGTGACGACCATGAGCGATTCCTGCGGGCGCTGTTCGACGTGCTGCATCACCAGCTCGACGGCGCGGTTCACTTCGGCATCCACGCTTTCGACCGCGCCGGTGACCGGGTCGGGCATGCCCGTGCCGCCTTCGACGTATTCGAGCACGAGGCTGCCGTGGCCGAGGAATGAGCCGGCCCACGGCTGGGCGTCGATCGCACCACCGTAGAAGCGCCGGTTGACGAGTTGGGCGAGGTCTTCGCCGCCCGCGCGGTAGGACCGCGTCAGAGTCAGGGCGGGCAGTACGACGCCGAGGCGGGCGAGAACCGACCGGGCGTGCAGTTCGTCGAGGGTGCGCGCGTCGGTCGGGGTCTCCTCGGCGTCGAGGTCACGAAGGCCGATCGAGAACGGCGCAGGAGTTTGGATGACGGCGTCCCCGAAGGCGACGACCTGCTTCGCCCGCCGGATGGCGCCGACACTTTCGGCGACGGTGAGGGTGCCGGCATCCACGATCACGACCGCGTCGAAACTCATCTCGGGCGCGACCTTGTCGATCTCGTACGGGGAGGCGAGCCAGACCGGCGCGAGCGCGCGGGAGAGGTGCGGGGCGGCACGATGCAGGGCGGCGGCGTCGACCTCGTCGGCACGCAGGGCGCCCTTCAGCGCTGCGGCCTCGTCGGGCCAGTCGAGCAGCCCGATCTTCCAGCCTTCGGCGAGACGGTGGGCGAGCCCCTGGGCGCTGCCGGCGACGTGCGCTTCGTCGACGAGCCGGAAGTCGGCCTCGAGCCGCTCGAACACGTCGGTCTTCGCACCGAGCAGCGCGCGGTCGTTCTGCAGCAGCGAGTCGAGGGCGCTGCGCCACCAGGCGAGTTCGAGTTCGGCGGCGACGCCCTCCTCGGGCACGTGCCGGTTGGCGAGGTCGGTGATGAGGGCGTCGAGGTCGAGGGCGCGCAGCACCCCCACCAGCTCCGCGCGCTCCTGCAAGTTGGCGAGGGCGTCGGATTCCGCGGCGAGCCGGCCGAGCGTCTCGCCGAGCGCGTGCAGCGCCAGGCCGAGCAGCGAAGTCT
>CAZCEE010000159.1:0-5948 GCA_964497165.1 uncultured Schumannella sp.
GAGTGATGCCGGCGAGGTCGCCGACGCCGTCGCCGTTCGAGTCCGCGAAGGAACGGGGATAGACCTGGTAGATGACGGCGGTACGCCACCAGTCGGAGTTCAGCATTGATTCCATCGTTTCTGATGCAAGCGTTTGCAGGATGCAATGTCAAGTTTGAGCCACGTCTCGTCTCAAGCTATGAAACCGCTTGACTTTAGCCAGAAGATCGGTTGTGATTCACTGAAAGCGCTTGCACCAAGCGTTCGGAGAACGGCCTCCTACTGGCGGCTGTCCTCCATCGTCAGCGAAAGGAACACACCAATGAAGGTGACCAGGACGGGACTTCTCGGCCTCGGCGCGATCGCCGTGACGGCCGCATTCGTTCTCAGCGGCTGCACCCCCGGTACCGATGGCGGGAACGCCGCCGGTGGCACGCTCACCGTCTGGGTCGACGCGGAACGCCTCGACGCGCTCCAGGGAGCGGCAGATGACTACTCCGAGCAGACCGGCGTCGAGGTCGAACTCGTCGGCAAGGACAACGCCACGATCAAGGATGACTTCATCCAGCAGGCTCCGACCGGTGAGGGCCCCGACATCGTCATGGGCGCCCACGACTGGCTCGGCGAGCTGACGACCAACGGAGTCGTCGCGCCGCTCGAGCTCGGCGACTCGGCGGGCGACTATCTCGATGTCGCCATTCAGGCCGCCGCCTACGACGGCACCGTCTACATGCTCCCCTACGCGGTCGAGAACATCGCCGTGCTGCGCAATGCCGACCTCGTCCCCGAGGCCGCCGCGAGCTTCGACGACATGATCGCGGCGGGTCAGGCCGCGGGCCTCGCCCAGCCGTTCGTGGTCGAGCAGGGCGCCGAAGGCAACCCGTACCACCTGTACCCGTTCCAGACCGCGTTCGGCGCCCCGGTGTTCGGCTCGACCGACGCGGGCTACGACGCGACCGATCTGCAGCTCGGCAACGAGGGCGGCACCGAATTCGCGGCCTGGCTCTCCGGCCAGGGCAAGAACGGCACCGGAGTGTTCAACACCGATGTCGACGGCGCTATCGCCAAGCAGGCCTTCCTCGACGGCACCGCGGCCTTCTGGCTGACCGGTCCGTGGAACGTAGGGTCGGCTCTCGACGCCGGCATCAACGTCGCGATCGACCCGATCCCGAGCCCGACCTCAGATGCCGCTCAGCCGTTCGCCGGCGTGAAGGGCTTCTTCCTCTCGGCCGAGAGCGAGAACAAAGTCGCCGCGACCGACTTCCTGGTCAACTACCTCGGCTCCGAGGATGTGCAGCTCGCTCTCTTCGAGGCCGGCAACATCCTTCCGGCGCTCAGCGCGGCCGCGGAGACCGCGTCGAGCGACGCGATCATCGCCGGCTTCTCGACCGTGGGTGCCGACGCCGTGCCGATGCCGGCCATCCCGGCGATGGGCTCGGTCTGGCAGTACTGGGGCATCGCCGAGGCGGCCATCATCAACGGTGAGGACCCTGCGGCGACGTGGGCGAAGCTCGCCGCGGATGTGACCGCGGCGATCGGCTAACGCCGGATCGCCCGAACACCCCCAGCGGATGCGGGGTGCGTCAGATCTGGACGCGCCCCGCATCCACCCGCCGGAGAGGTATCCCGCATGACCCGCTCGTCGCTCCTCGCGCTCGTCGTGAAGATCGTCCTCCTCGCATTCATTGACGCAGTTGCCGTCTACGCGGCCTTCTTCGTTCTGTTGCAGGGCAACCTGGTCGCGACGGTCGCCATCCTCGTCGTGACCGCTCTCGTCAACGTCGTCTACCTGGCGAGGCGGCGGTTCCTGCCGGCGAAGTACCTCACCCCCGGCCTGATCTTCCTGGCCGTGTTCCAGATCTTCGTCTTGCTCTACACCGGCTATGTCGGGTTCACGAACTACGGCACCGGGCACAACGGCTCGAAGGAGCAGGCGGTCTCGTCGCTCCTGGCGTCGTCGCTCGTGCGGGTCGAGGACTCGCCCGCCTATCCGGTGACGGTCGTCGACCGGCTCGGCCAGCTCGGGCTGCTCATCACCGATCCCGACGATGGCGCCGCGTACGTCGGCACGGCCGACGAGCCGCTGACCGAAGTGGATGCCGAGTTCGAGAACGGCAAGGCCGTCTCGACCGGAGGCTGGACGAGCCTCACCTTCCAACAGGTGATCGCGCGCACCGCCGAGATCACCGAACTCGCCGTGCCCTTCTCCGACGATCCGAACGACGGAGCGCTGCGCACGCCCGACGGCTCGAGCGCGTACCGCTACCTGTCCACGCTCGAGTACGACGAGGCGGTGGGCACGATGACCGACGACCGCGGCGTTGTCTACTCCGACATCGGTACGGGCGCTTTCGTCGCGGAGGACGGCGAGGAGCTGCGGCCCGGTTGGCAGATCACCGTCGGCTTCGACAACTTCGCGCGCGCCCTCACCGAGTCGTCGATCCGCGGCCCGCTGCTCTACGTCACCGCCTGGACCTTCGCCTTCGCGATCGGCTCGGTCGTGCTCTGCTTCGCCCTCGGGCTGCTGCTCGCGCTCACCTTCGAGCATGCGCGCATGCGCGGCGTGCGGTACTACCGCCTGCTGATGATCCTCCCGTACGCGTTCCCGGCGTTCCTGTCGATCCTGGTCTGGGGCGGCATGATGAACCAGAGCTTCGGGTTCCTCAATCAGGTGGTCTTTGGGGGCGCCGACATCCCGTGGCTCTCTGATCCGACGCTCGCCAAAGTGAGCGTGTTGCTGGTGAACCTCTGGCTCGGCTTCCCCTATATGTTCCTCATCTGCACGGGAGCGCTCCAGGCGATCCCGACCGACATGACCGAGGCGGCGAGAGTCGACGGGGCACGCGGGTGGAGCCTCTTCCGGCACATCAAGCTGCCCCTCCTGCTCTCGACGACGGCGCCGGTGCTGATCTCGTCGTTCGCGTTCAACTTCAACAACTTCAACCTCGTCTACCTGCTCAACAACGGCGGTCCCCGCGACACGACAACGAGCCTCCCGGTCGGCCACACCGACCTGCTCATCTCGATGGTCTACAAGGTCGCCTTCACCGGGCAGAACCGCGACTACGGTCTGGCGAGCGCGTTCTCGATCCTGATCTTCGTGATCGTCGCCGGCATCGCGATCTTCAGCTTCAGTCGCACCCGGGCCTTGGAGGACATCCAGCGATGACGACGACAGCCCCCCCTCCCGCACGCACCGCACCCCGGCGGCGCAGTGTCGTCGCCTGGCTTGCCGACACCGGCTGGCGCCACCTCGTCGCGATCGCGGTCTCGATCTTCGCGGTCTTCCCGCTGCTGTTCGTGATCTCCTCGGCGCTCAACCCCCACGGCACGCTCACCGGCTCGAACGCGCTGTTCTCCCAGTTCGGCCCCGACAGCTTCATCCGCATCCTCACCGGCAATCAGACGCCCTACCTGCTCTGGTTCGGCAACTCGCTCTTCGTCGCGGCCGTCACGGCTGTCGCCTCGACCCTCATGGCGGCGCTCGCCGCCTACGCCTTCTCTCGGATGCGATTCACGGGTCGCCGGTTCGGGCTCATCACGATCGTCGTCATCCAGATGTTCCCGCAGCTGCTGGGCGCGGTCGCGATCTTCCTCATGATGAGTGCGATCGGCGACATCTTCCCGGTGCTGGGCTTGAGCTCGCGGCTCGGGCTCATCATGGTCTACCTCGGTGGCGCGCTCGGCGTGAACACCTACCTCATGTACGGGTTCTTCAACACCGTCCCGGTCGAGATCGACGAGGCCGCGAAGATCGACGGGGCCGGGCACGCGCGGATCTTCTTCTCGATCATTCTGCGGCTCGTCGCACCGATCCTCGCGGTCGTCGCGCTGCTGTCGGTGATCGCATCGTTCAGCGAGTACCTGATCGCCAGCGTGCTGCTCATCGATCCCGAGAGCCAGACGCTCGCCGTGGGGCTCGTGAAGCTGGTCTCGAATCCGCGATACGCCGACTGGAGCGCGTTTTCGGCGGGGGCGATCATGGCGGCGATCCCGGTGGTCCTGCTGTTCCTCGCGCTACAGCGCTACATCGTCGGCGGGCTCACCGCCGGCGCGGTGAAGTAGCGGGGATCTGGTGACGTCGGCGAAACATCGGGTCGGTAGCGTGCAGGCGTGAGTATCGAGACGGTCGCCCCGAACCTCGCCGACGAGCCGCACCACGACGGCTCGGCGTTGTACGTCTCGAATCTCGATCCCGAGCTCGGCGAGGTCGTGCGCGTCCGCGTGCGCGTGCCCGGGTCCTGGGCGGTGACCGGGTTGCGCGTGCGGGTACGGCCCGACGGCGAACCCTCCTACGTCGAGGCGACGCGCCTCGACACGGTGGCCGGTATCGAGTGGTGGGAGGCGTCGCTTCCGATCGAGAACCCCGTGCACCCCTACCGATTCCGCATCGAGGGGGGAGGCGGGTCGGTGCGCTGGCTCAACGCCCGCGGGCTGCACCGCCTCGACCCGCGGGATGCCGACGACTTCCGTCTCGTCGCGGGCAACCCGCCGCCCGCGTGGTCGGCCCCAGCGGTGCTCTATCAGGTGTTCCCCGACCGGTTCGCGCGGTCGTCGGCGGCGGATGCCCGCGAACTGCCCGAGTGGGCGGAGCCCGCGGTGTGGAGCGACCCGGTCGATGGCGATCGTCAGCACACGGCTGCACAGTTCTACGGCGGCGACCTCGCGGGCGTCGAACAGCGGCTCGACCACATCCAGGGTCTCGGAGCGACGCTGCTCTATCTGACGCCGGTGTTCCCTGCGCGGTCCAACCACCGCTACGACGCGCTGTCGTTCGACCACGTCGACCCGCTGCTCGGCGGCGACGACGCGCTCGTCTCGCTCGTCGAGGCGGCGCACGCCCGCGGCCTGAAGGTGATCGGCGACCTCACCACCAACCACTGCGGGGATGCCCACGAGTGGTTCCGCGCCGCCTACGGCAACCCCGGCGCGCCAGAGAGCGAGTTCTTCCTCTGGCTCGACGACGCCCAGACCTCGTACGTCTCGTGGCTCGGGGTGCCGAGCCTTCCCAAGTTCAACTGGGCCTCGACCGAACTGCGTCGCCGGTTCATCGAGGGCCCCGACTCGGTGGTCGCCCGCTACCTCAAGCCGCCCTTCGCCCTCGACGGCTGGCGCATCGACGTCGCCAACATGACCGGTCGATACCGCGAGCAGGACCTCAACGCCGAGGTGCGGCGCATCATCCGCCGCACGATGACCGACGTGAACCCCGACACCCTGCTGCTCGGCGAGTTCACCGGCGACGCCGCGGCCGACTTCACCGGCGACGCCTGGCACGGCGCGATGACCTACGCGAACTTCACCCGACCGATCTGGAACTGGCTGCGCACCCCCGGCAGCGGCGCGGGCGGTGGCCTGTACATGATCGTCGGCGAAACCCAGGACTGGGATGGCGAGGATGCCGTGGCGTCGCACCGCGAGTTCGCCGCCGGGTTCCCGTGGCGCGTGCGCACCCGGACCATGAACGCCCTCGACACCCACGACATCCCGCGCTTCGTCAACGACGCACGGCCCGGCACCGTTCCGGTCGCGGTGGGGTTGGCGATGACGCTGCCCGGCATTCCGGCGCTCTGGCAAGGCGACGAGTTCGGGCTCACCGGCGTCGACGGTGAGGACTCTCGCACGCCGCTCCCCTGGGATGAGCTGGATGCCGCATCCGATCGCATCGCGCTCTACCGACGCCTCGCGGGGTTGCGGGCCGCGCATCCCGCGCTCGCCGACGGCGGCCTGCGGTGGCTTCACGCGTCGGCGGAACTGATCGCCTTCGCGCGGGAGTCGGCAGACGAGGTGCTCGTGGTCGTCGCGGCGCGCTCTGCGGCGACGGTCGAGCTCGGGTTCGGCGCCGCTGACCTCGTCGTCGCCGAGGGCGCGATCTCGCTCGACGATGGCGTCATCACTACCGGAGGCGCCGCGTTCGGCGTGTGGTCGCTCGGCGCCGCCGACGGCCCCGCCTGGCCGGGCTCGTCGTG
>CAZCEE010000160.1:0-5924 GCA_964497165.1 uncultured Schumannella sp.
GAAAAGGCGGAACGCGGCAAACTCCCGACGGATGTCTGGTGGCACACGATCGTGCCGACCAATGGAGCCGAACGCACCGGGTACGCCACGCAGAAGCCGGAGGGCATCCTGCGCCGCATCGTGCAGGCGTCGAGCGCTCCCGGCGACGCGGTGCTCGACCTGTTCGCCGGTTCGGGTACGACGGGGGCGGTAGCTGCGGCGCTCGGCCGCCGCTACCTGCTCGTCGACGAGAGCGCCGAGGCGATCGCGGTGATGCGCGCCCGGCTCGCCGACGCCCGCGTGATCTCGCTGGTCGAGTAGCCGCTCAGCGGCTGGGCCCACGCCGTCCGTTGAGGGCGGTGGGGAGCGAGACCTAGCCGCCCGGCGCGGGTTGGGCGGGCTCGACGGGAACGCGCGGGATGGCGACCGAGGTGGTGAGCGGCTCCCCCGACGACCGGCTGACGAAGCAGTAGTACGACGGGTCGGCCTCCCACTGCTCGTCGGTCACCGGGTACGCCCCTTGCACCTGTGCGTCGCTGTAGGCGCCGGCGGCAGCGAGGTCGACGACGCCGGGGGCGGAGCAGAGGAGCGAGATCTGAGCCTGCAACACCTCCGTCCCGGGGAAGGCGCCCCAGACCGGTTCGGCGTCGGGGTCTTCCGGGTCAGCGGGCTCGGCCGGGAACCAGGCGCGGTAGACCATCTGCGCCGCGTGCGGTTCCGCGCAGTCGACGACGGTGTACTCCTCGCCCCACGCGCCGGTCGACACGTCGTACGGCTCGAGGCATTCCCCGCCGAGCAGTTCGTCCCAGTCGTAGCTGCCCGGTTCGACGGGTCCGATCGCGAGCGGCGTGCGGGTCGGGGTCGGCGTCGGGGTCGGGCTCGCGACCACCGCGGGCGCGGGGCCGAGCAGGTCGGGCAGCCGGGTGCCGAGCAGGAACAGGGCGATGAGCGCGATCACGGCGAGCAGGCCACCGCCGACACCGGCGAGTACCTTCTGCGGGGTGCCGAAGTCGCGCGGCGGGGGCGGGCCGTCGCCACCCGGCACGTGCACCAGCTCTTTCGAACGGCCGCGAGCCGCGAACGGGGCCTCGTTCGGGTCGGGCCCGGCTTCGTACTCGCGGAACGCGTCGTCGCCGAACAGTGCGTCGAGCGACGATCCGGGTTCCGGGGTTCCGGGCGGGCGCAGCGGCGCGGGCACGAGCGCCTGGGTCGGCTCGTCGGAGAACGTCGGCATCGCCTGAGTCGGCTCCGGCTCGAGGCCGGGCGGGGACCCATAGGTCGTCCCGGGGCCGTAGGTCGTGTGCGGATCGGGGGCCGACGGGGGCTCGTACGTCGGCATCGCCTGAGTCGGCGGCGGATCCCAGGCAGGCGCCGGCGGCTGGGTCGGAGCCTGGGCTGGGGGTTGCACCGGCGGCGGCACGTAAGGCTGCAGCGGAGGGTCGAACGGGTTGTTCAGCTGCGGCGGGGCGGCGGGAGGCGAGGATGCGGGAGGCGCGGCCGCATCCGTCTCCTGCGCGCGTTTCTGCGCGGAGTCGCGGGCTTCGCGTTCGAATTTCGCGAACCAGTCCTCGGCGTCGTCGCCGGTGTCGGGGTTCATTGCTTCGTCAGGCCCAGATCCTGAAGCGAGATCGCCGCGTAGTACGGGTAGCCGGCGGCTTCGATGATCTCTTGGGCGCCGGTGTCGCGGTCGACGACGACGGCGACGGCGGCGATCTCGGCGCCGACTTTGAGCAGCGCTTCGATGGCCTTCAACGGCGAGCCGCCGGTGGTGGAGGTGTCTTCGAGCACGACGACGCGCTTGCCCTCGAGGTCGGGGCCCTCGACCTGTCGGCCGCGGCCGTGATCCTTCGGCTCTTTGCGCACGACGAAGGCGTCGTAACGACGGCCAATGGCGGCGCCGCGATGCAGCACAGCCGCCGCGATTGGGTCGGCGCCCATCGTGAGTCCGCCGACCGCGGCGATGTCGGGGATGTCGGCGATCAGGTCGACCATGACCTCGCCGATGAGCGGGGCGATGCGGCCGTCGAGGCTGACCTTGCGCAGGTCGATGTAGTACGTGGCCTTCTTGCCGCTCGTCAGCGTGAAGTCGCCGTGGAACACCGCATCGTCCTTGATGTGCTGGATGAGGGCGGCGCGAGCGTCGGTCACAACGACAAGACTATGTGTCATGCGACTTGCCACCTGGAACGTGAACTCCGTGCGCAGCCGGGTGGCTCGCATCGTCGACTGGCTCGTGCGCGAGAGCGTCGATGTGCTCGCGATGCAAGAGATCAAGTGCGCCGAAGCACAGTTTCCGCGAGCGGCGTTCGAGGATGCCGGCTACGAGGTCGTGTTGCACGGACTCAATCAGTGGAACGGTGTCGCGATTGCCAGCCGGCATCCGATCGACGACGTCGAGGTCGGTTTTCCCGGGATGCCGGGGTTCGAGAAGGGCGCCGAGGGGCCCGACCTGCCGTTGGAAGCGCGGGCGATCGGGGCGACCACGGCGGGCCTTCGGGTGTGGTCGCTCTACGTGCCGAACGGCCGCTCGCTCGATGACCCGCACTACCTGTACAAACTCGACTGGCTCGCGCAGCTCACCCGCGCGGCCCGCGCGTGGGCGGCATCCGATCTGCCGTTCGCGCTGACGGGCGACTTCAACATCGCCCCGCTCGACGGCGACGTGGGTGACCCGTCGCTGATCCCGGGCCTCTCGACCCACATCTCGCCGCCGGAGCGCGCGGCGTTCGAAGCCCTGCTGGATGCCGGCCTCACCGACGTCGTGCGGCCTCTCGTGCCAACCGGCTACACCTACTGGGACTACAAGCAGCTGCGCTTCCCGCGCAACGAGGGGCTGCGCATCGACTTCGTGCTCGGCTCGCCGGCCTTCACGGATGCCGTCACCGGCGCCGCCATCCATCGTGACGAGCGCAAGGGCGACGCTCCGAGCGACCACGTTCCCGTCGTCGTCGACCTCGACCTGCACCCCGAGGACGACGACGATCGCCCGATGATCTTCTGATCAGAACCCCGTTGGTCCGCCTTTTGCGAATCCTGCCCGTGTGATTCGTGCGGCACGATTCGCACAAAGCGGACCAACCCGTTCTTGGGGCTCACGGGCTCAGCGCATCCGACGGTAGGCGGCGCGCACCTCCGGGGGCAGGTGCTCGGTCGCGTGGGAGAGCATCGTGCGCGGCATCCGGGCGGCGTGTGTGTCGAGGAAGCCGAGAAGCGCCTCCCGCGAGACCCGCTTGCCGACTTCGCGCAGCATCCAGCCGACGGCTTTGTGCATGAGGTCTTCGCGATCGCCGAGCAGCCGTTCGGCGATCGCGAGCGTCGTCGACGCGTCGCCGCGTTTGATGAACGCGAACGTCGCGATGATCGCGACCCGTCGTTCCCAGAGCACCGGCGATGCCGTGAGCTCGTCGAGCACCGACCGGTCCCGGTCGAACAACCAGCCGCCGAGGGCGTACTCGGCGGACGCGTCGACGAGATCCCAGTTGTTCACCCGCCCGCGTCGCACGGCCGCGAGGTACCGTACGGCGGTGGTCTCCGGGTCGCGTCGGGCCGCGTCGTCTCGTCGAACCCGAGACCGCGGAACCGTTTCACCACCGCTCGGGTGACCGGAACGCGCAATCCGAGGAAGACATCGCCCTCCCCGTACCCTCCCTCGTAGCCCTTGAAGTAGGCGCGCTGTTTGAGGCCATCCGCCGGTTTTGCGAACTCTGCGAGCGCCGAACGCACGTCCTCGGCCGTCGCAATCGCATCCACGCAACGATCATGCGCCCCTCGCAACCCTTTCCGGAAGCGCTCTTCCTAGGCTCGATACATGACGACGCTCTCTGCGCCCACGGTCGACGACGTCGTCGCGTCCCCGGCCTGGCTCGACCTCAAAGCAGCTGCCGTCGCCCTTCGACCGCTGCAGGTGCACGACGGCAGCATCCCGGATGCCGCGCACCACCCCGACGCCGCATCGCACTGTGCGCGGATCAGGAAGTCGCTGGAAGATCTGACCCCCGTCTTCCCCCACGACACCGACTACCTGAACGCGGCACGTGCCGACTTCGAGAAGTGGGAGGCCGACGGGTTCGGAATTCCGGACTTCTACGACTCTCTCGTGGCGTTCCACCCCGAGGCGTTCCGCGAAAACGGTCGGCGACACCTCGTGGTGTTCCCGATGTACACCCAAAACGGCAGCACCGACCGGCTGGTCGAAGCGGTGCTCATCGAAGTCGTCTGGCCCGAGTTCATCGAGACGATCGAACAGACCTACACGAACGCGCTGTTCGTGCCGATCCGCTTCCTCGACTTCACACCCGGCTACGACACCAACGCGGCGGTGCTGTTCCCCGAGACGGTCGCGATGCGCGAAATCCCGGTGTTCACCTGGGGCGCGATTTTCGCCGACCGTGAAGCCGCGCGGTTCCGTTCGGTGACGCGCAAAGCCGCCGAGATCACCAAGCTCGACCTCCCCGACGACGCGCGGCGGTTGCTCGACAACCAGCGGCTCGCCGAAGAGACCTTCGTACTGTGGGACCTCATCCACGACCGCACCCACATGCGCGGTGATCTGCCGTTCGACCCGTTCATGATCAAGCAGCGGATGCCGTACTTCCTCTACTCGCTCGAAGAGTTGCGTTGCGATCTCACCGCATTCCGCGAGGCGGTCAAGTTGGTGCGTGCCGAGGACACCGACGCGACGATCCGTGAGCACGCGCAGTTGGTGCAATACGCGATCCTGTTCGACCGGATGTTCCGCTTTCCGCTCAGCGGCGACCGCGTGCGCAACTACGACGGCCTCGGCGGGCAGTTGCTGTTCGCGTGGCTGCACCAGCGCGACGTGCTGCACTGGACAGACACCCAACTCGCCATCGACTGGGCCGACGTGCCGGAGACGACAGTCGCTCTGTCGGATGCCATCGACGACCTGTACTGGCGCAGCATCGATCGGCCGAAAGCCGCACACTGGCTCGCAGCGTACGAGCTGGTGCGCAGCGTGCTCGACCCGCACCCGGCATCCCAGTGGGCGCGTGGTCTGCCCGACGAGATCCTCTCCGGCCCGGCGAAGGGCATGACGGATGCCGTGCTCGACGACGAGTTTCCGCTGTCGATGTTCTACGAGGCGCTGCAGAAGAAGATGGGCGACGTGATCGAGTCGACGCGGGGCATCACTGGTATCGCGCCCAGCGGGTCGTGATCGGCGAGAGCTAGCGTTGTCGCCATGAAGAAGGACAGGTCGACGCTCAAGGCGGTGCTGATCGGGCTCGGGGCGCTGCTCTACGGCGCCTCGCCGATCGACCTGATCCCCGAGTTGCTCGCCGGTCCCCTTGGCTTCGGCGACGACGCGCTCGTGCTCATCGGAGCGGGCGTGGCGATCTTCCGCATCCTCAAAGGTCGCGCGGCACGACAGGCAGCCGCGAGCAGTGCCACGATGAACGGGTGACCCAACTCCACGATCCCGCTTGGCGAAGCTTCGCCTCCGACAACTACGCGGGCGTCCACCCCGAAGTGCTCGCCGCGCTTGGCGAAGCGAACGAGGGCCACCAGGTCTCCTACGGCGAAGACGTCTACACCGCGCGGCTCGTCGACGTCGTGCGGGAGCAGTTCGGGCCGGATGCCGAGGTCTTTCCGGTGTTCAACGGCACGGGTGCGAACGTCGTCGCCCTCACGAGCCTGCTGCCGCGCTGGGGGGCTGTCGTCGCGACCCGCACCTCGCACATTCACTCCGACGAGGGCGGCGCGCCCGAGAAGGTCACCGGGCTCAAGCTGTTCGTCGTGCCGACCCCCGACGGCAAACTCACCCCCGAGTTGATCGCGACCGAAGCGTGGGGCTGGGGCGACGAGCACCGCGCCCAGCCGCTCGCGGTGAGCATCACGCAGACCACCGAACTCGGCACGCTCTACACGCCGGCCGAGGTGCGGGCGATCGCCGACTTCGCCCACGAGCACGGGATGGCGTACGACGC
>CAZCEE010000161.1:0-5915 GCA_964497165.1 uncultured Schumannella sp.
TCCCTCGACAGGTGCCGCACGCCGCGGGAGCTCAGCGGACCGTCGGGCAGGCCGTGCTCGGCATCCTGCTGCTCGCCGTGGCGCACGAGGTACAGATAGCGGGAAGGCAATTCGACTCCTTGAGCTCGTGAGGTCAGGCAGCGACGGCGGTGCCGTCGAGACCCGTGAGCGATGCAGCGTCGACCGCGCCGACGGCGGCGATCGAAAGGGGGCGGGCCGCGAGGTCGGCGGCGAGGTCGCGCACGGTGTCAGCGGTGACGGATGCGATGCGGCGAAGAGTCTCGTCAAGATCGGCGAACTCGCCGGTCGTCAGCTCCGAACGCCCGAGTCGGGTCATGCGGGTGTCGGAGTCCTCGAGGGCGAGGGCGGATGCGCCCCCGAGCTGGCCCTGGGCGCGGGTGAGCTCGTCGTCGGTGATGCCGCCGTCGGCGAGTCGACGGAACTCGTCGAGCATGAGTCCGGCCACCTGTGGCGCGCGCTTGGGTGAGCATCCCGCGTACAGGCCGAGCACCCCCGCATCGGAGTACGACGCCGCGAACGAGTAGACGGAATAGACGAGGCCCCGCTTCTCGCGGATCTCCTGGAAGAGCCGCGACGACATTCCGCCGCCGAGCACCGAATTGAGCACACTGAGAGCCGGGCGACGCTCATCGGCGGCGTGCAGGCCGGGAACACCGAGCAGCAGATTCGCCTGCTCGAGGGGCCGGTCGACGACCACGAGAGGGCTGCCGCGATCGATCGGGTCGAACGTCGGGTCACGGCGGGCGACCGGCTGGGCCGAGAGGTGAAGGTTCCAGTGGCTCGCCTCGAGCGCTGCGATCGTCCAGCCGACGAGCTCGTCGTGGTCGACGGCACCGGCGACCGAGATGACGAGGTCTTGTGGGCGGTAGTTGGCGCGGTAGTGCTCCCAGACGGCCTCGCGGGTGACCGCCGAGATCGCCGCCGGGTTGCCGCCGATCGGGCGACCGAGTGCGTGACTGCCGAAGACCGCTTCGAAGAAGCGCTCCGAGACCACATCCGACGGATCGTCGTCGGCCATCGCCAGCTCTTCGAGAATGACCCCGCGCTCACTCTCGAACTCTTCCGGTTCGAGGAGCGAGGAGGTGAACATGTCGGCGAGCACGCGCACCGCCATCGGCAAGTCGAGGTCGCGCACCTTGGCGTAGTAGCAGGTGTACTCCTTCGCCGTCATCGCGTTGTGTTCGCCGCCGACGGCATCGAACGAGACGGCGATGTCCAACGCGGTCCGCGATGTCGTGCCCTTGAAGAGCAAGTGCTCGAGGAAGTGCGTCGACCCGAAGGTCACCGGCACCTCGTCGCGCGACCCGACGGCGACCCAGAATCCGACGGTCGCGCTCTGCGAGCCGGGCACCTGCTCACTCAGGATGCGCACCCCGCTCGGCAAGATGGTGCGCCGAACGCGCGAGCCCCCGGATGCGGCGATCTCCAGCTCGGGCACGTCGAGCGGGAACGCAACGGCGCCGTTCATCCCGTCGAGCCTAAGTCATCGGGCCGCAACACGGTCGCCACCCCCGAACTGGGAGATGAGGACAGACGAATCTGTCTGTCCTCATCTGGTAGAGTCAGTGTGGATCTGCCCCCCTGGATCCACGGTCCTCGTGACCAACCCGAGTGGCCGCGTGGACGGGTCGTGTCCACTCCCCCCGGCGGGCACGACCCACTTCACCAGCCTCAGTACCCCGCACCGACCGAGAGCAGCCCGTGTCCATCGACATCGAACCGCCCCTGACCCAGCTGCCCGAGGCGCCCGCGAAACTGCGCATTCTGCTGACGGCCGACGAGCTGTTCTACGACGAAGGCATCCGTGCGGTCGGTGTCGACCGCCTCATCGCGACAGCCAACGTCACGAAAGCCACCTTCTACAAGCACTACGGTTCCAAAGACCGAGTGATCACTGCGTACGTGGAGTACCGGCATCGGCAGATCGCCGAAGAGTTCGCGAAGCTGACCGCCGAGACCGGCAGCTCCGCGGATGCCCTGACGGCGGTGCGGGATTCCGTTCTCGGCGTGATCGCAGCCCCCGGCTTCCGCGGCTGCCCGTTCATCAACGCCGCCGCCGAGTTCTCCGACCCCCAGCATCCCGTTCGGTTCGCTGTGCGCGAGCACCGCGAGTGGTACGCGACGGTGCTCGAGCGTCTCACTCGCGCCCTCGGCCACCCGATGCCCGGCGACGCCGCCGATGAACTCGTGCTGGCGCGCGACGGCGCGATGAGCGGTGGCTATGCCGGCGATCCGATCGCCGCATCGAGCGCGCTCACCCGCAGCTTCGACCGGGTGATCGCCGAAGCCCGTAGCTGACCCCTAGCACTGTGCAGCCGTCTCCCGAAAGGGCTCCGTGCCGACGCCTTCCGCCGATAGGCTCGGGTCGCTCGGCACCCTGCTGGGCCTCACAGGAAGGTTTCACCTCGTGGAGATCACACTCGGTATCGAACTCAGCCTGATGTTCTTCATCGCTGCGATCGGCGGCATCCTCGCCCTGATCGACGGCATCACTCGGGCGCGAGGCGGCGGCGCCTTCCTCGCGATCCTGCAGATCATCACCGCAGTGCTGTTCCTCATCTCGCTGTTCGTTCGCGGGATCCCCCTGTCGATCGGCGAGATCGAGTTCACGACGCCCCTCCTCGGGTTCATCCTCGTGATTCTCTTGCTCATCCAGCTCGCGTTCCGGAGTGGAGTCCACCGCGGCGGGGTCGCCATTACACTCGTCGCGATCATCTTGCTGGTGATCTGGTTCGTGTTCGGACTGGGCGCGCGCATCGATCTCTACGTCCCTGGCGTCACGGGCTGACCGGTGAGTTGCCTCGGCCGCGCGGGCCCGGCCCTCGTGGTCAGGCGCTCGCGCGGTCGAGGCTCGTCAGCTGGGAGCGGGTGAGGTGCACGTCGACCGCGGCGACAAGATCGAAAACCTGATCCACGGCACTCGCCGACACCACCGGCGCGACGACGTTGGGCTTGCTGAGCAGCCACGCGAGCGCGATCGTGGCGGGCGGCGCGTCGTGCTCGGACGCCACAGTGTCGAGCGCCTGAAGTACCCGCAATCCGGCCCGGTTGATGTACTGCCCCACCTCGGCCCGCCGGGTGCCATCGAGATCGGCCTTCGAGCGGTACTTGCCGGTGAGAAACCCGCTCGCGAGCGCGAACCGCGGCATGACTCCGAGTGCGAGATCGACCGCGACGCGCGCGAGCCCTTCCTCGTACTCGCGACGGAACACCAGGTTGTACTGATTCTGAAGCGCGACCATACGGGCCACCCCGAGCTGCGCCGACGCGATCCGGGCCTCGATCAGCCTGCTACCGGTGTGGTGCGATCCGCCGAAGTAGCGCACCTTGCCGGCACGCACCAGCTCGTCGACCGCGAGCAGCGTCTCCTCGAATGGCACGTCGGGATCGTCGATGTGCAGGTAGAGCAGGTCGATGCAATCCGTGCGCAGCCGGCGCAGGGACGCCTCGACGGCCGCGGTGACCGCTCGGGCCGTGAGCCCCGGGTGGTCGGCGCTCTTGCCCACCTTGGTGGCGAGCACGATGTCATCGCGCGAACCGCGGGAGCGCATCCAGTTGCCGATGATGATCTCGCTGCGCCCTCCGGCGTAGGAGTCGGCGGAGTCGACGAAGTTGCCGCCGTGCGCGACATACGTATCGAGCACCCGCTCGCTCTCGGCCGAGTCGGCGGTCCAGCCGAACACGTTCCCGCTCAGCGCGACGGGGAAGACCTGAAGATCCGACGCGCCGATGTGTCGACGTGGTGCCGGCGTGGATCCGACGATCGCGCGGGTCTGCTCCGTCGTGATCCGGTCCGTCGCGGTGCGAGTCGTCGTGGTGTGCGCCGTCGTGGCCGGGGAGGTCATGATGGCGACCGGCGGTGTGGCCACCGGAACGCTCTCCTCGGTCATCTTGGCGCCTCCTCGACCCCGCTCACCTGCGACGTGCCGACTGCGGGTGCGGCGTGTGCTGACGAAAGGTTAACGCCGCCCGTCCCGTTCGGCCGGGCGACGTGGCCGAATTGTTACGACCCGAACCACCCCCAATTCGCGGCACCCGCCGAGGTGAACTTCTTGCGAATTGGGTGTCAAGACCTCCCGCTCGCGTCCCACTCGACGTAACGTGAACTTCGCGCGGATGCCTCGAGCATCCGGAGCCGGGTCGTCCACAGCGCACGGACCGGCCGTCGCAACCCTCTTGAAGGGCCCGCGACCTCACTCGACGACGGGCGGGGTCGCGGCCCTTCGCCAAACGCCTCGCAGACTTCTCTTGACAACGGCCCAACGTTCCGGGAGCGTCGGGCGTCGAAGTAGGTGAGGGCCCATCCGGGCCGAGAGGATGCCATGACGACCGCAACCCCCGCTCCCACCCGCCACCGTTCGCTCGCCTGGTGGCTCGCCCCGACCGGCCTCATCACCGTCGTCGCGATGGGCATCCTCTGGGCGATCCCCCGCCCCGCGCAGGCGTGCATCATGATCTACCCCACCCCGCCGGAGTGCGCGACAGGCGGCGACCCGTCGACGGTCATCGCGTTCCTGGTGCTGATCGTCGCGCTTTACGCCGCGATCGTCACCTGCGCGCTGCTGATCCCCGCGCGACTGCGTCCGCTCATGCTCGGCCTGCTCTCGGGTGCGCTCGGGCTCGTCATCCTGATCGGACTCGCGGTGACCCTCGCCGCCTCCCAGCAGCCGTACTACTACTACTGAACCTGATCCTGGGCGGCTAGCAGGCCGCGCTCCTTCGGGGCACAGCTGTCCCATTTGCAGGAAACCCGCACCAGATGGCTCGGTTTGCCTGCCGAATGGTGCTGCTGCCGCCAGGTCTTCCTGCAAATGGCAACCTGTCCGCCCTAACAAACGACGGATGCCGCCCCCGGCTGAGCGGGGACGGCATCCGGTGAATCGGGCGAAGATCAGCCTTCGGCGGGAGCCTCGGGGCCATCGGACGCGGCGGCCGACGACTCGGTGTCGCCACCCTCGACCTCGTCGACGACCGGGGCGAGCGACAGCTTGCCCTTGTCATCCATCTTGGTGATCTCGACCATGATCTTCTGGCCGACGGCGAGCACGTCTTCGACGTTCTCGACCCGCTTGCCGCCAGCGAGCTTGCGCACCTCAGAGATGTGCAGCAGGCCGTCTTTGCCGGGCATGAGCGAGACGAACGCACCGAAGGTCGCGATCTTGACGACCGTGCCCAGGAAGCGCTCCCCCACCTCGGGATTGATCGGGTTGCCGATCGCGAGCACCTGGGCGCGCGCGGCCTCGGCCGACGGACCGTCGACGGCGCCGATGTACACCGTGCCGTCTTCCTCGATCGAGATGTCGGCGCCGGTGGCGTCCTGGATCGCGTTGATCGTCTTGCCCTTCGGGCCGATCAGCTCGCCGATCTTGTCGACCGGGATGTTGACGCTGATGACGCGCGGCGCGGTGGCCGCCATCTCGTCGGGTCCGTCGATCGCCTGGTTGATGACCGCGAGGATCGCCGTGCGGGCGTCCTTCGCCTGCGACAGGGCGCCCGCGAGCACCGACGACGGCAGGCCCGCGAGCTTGGTGTCGAGCTGGATGGCGGTGACGAACTCCGACGTACCGGCGACCTTGAAGTCCATGTCGCCGAGCGCGTCTTCAGCGCCGAGGATGTCGGTGAGGGCCGCGTAACGCGTCTCGCCGTCGACCTCGTCGGAGATGAGGCCCATCGCGATGCCCGCGACGGGGGCACGCAGCGGCACACCGGCGTTGAGCAGCGAGAGCGTCGAGGCGCACACCGAACCCATCGAGGTGGAGCCGTTCGAGCTGAGCGCTTCGGAGACCTGACGGATCGCGTACGGGAAGTCTTCACGCGGCGGCAACACCGGCACCAGCGCCCGCTCGGCCAGGAAGCCGTGGCCGATCTCGCGGCGCTTCGGGCTCCCGACCCGG
>CAZCEE010000162.1:0-5894 GCA_964497165.1 uncultured Schumannella sp.
TGATCGGGGCGATCCTTCTCGCCTTCACCTCGTTCTTCCGGCAAGACGTCGGGCAGGCGAATGTGCTGCGCGACTGGACCGGCGCGATCGTCGGCTACGAGACGGAGGCCGGCCTGCACTGGAAGGCTCCCTGGGTCGACACCGTCACCTTCGACGTGCGCAACCAGCGCGCCGTGTTCGTGAGCGAGCAGTCCTACGGCGAAGGCGACAACATCGGCGGCAACCCCGACGGGCCGCAGATCACGGTGCAGGATGCCGAAGGGGTGACCGCGAACCTCGACATCGCGATCCGCTACTCGCTCGACCCCGACTCGGTGATCGACATCTACAGCGCCTACTACAACGAAGAGAACCTCCGCACGCGCCTCATCTTCAACGACATCCGCTCGGTTGTGCGTTCGGTGCCCGGCAGCTTCGCGACGATCGACATGCTGACCGACCGCGATGCCGTTCAGCAGGAGATTCTCGAGGCGCTCGAACGCCGCTGGGAGAACGACGGCATCATCGTCGAAGACGTCGCGCTGCAAGAGATCCGGTATGGCGAACAGGTGACAGCGGCGTTCGCTGCCGCGCAGGAAGCCGCCATCCAGGTGCAGACCGAGCAGAACCGGCTCGAAGCCGTCCAGGTGTCGGCGCAGCAGAAGATCGTGCAGGCGCAGGCTGAGGCGGAAGCCAACGCGATCCTCGCCGCGAGCCTCACGCCGGCGATCCTTCAGCAGCGCTACCTCGACACGCTCAAGGAACTAGCCGCCGCGGGCAACCTCGTCATCGTGCCCGAAGGTTTCAGCGGCTTGGTCAACGTGGCCCGCTGAGCCGTCGGAGGGATGGGTCAGTCTGTCGATGGCGCGGCGATCGCGCTTCGTCGGGCGGCCCGCCCCGCGTTCGCGCGTCGCGACCAGCACCCGTTCCTCCGGCGGCAGGGGAGCGGGGGTCAGGTCGTCGTAGGCGACAGCGGCCTGCGGCGCTCCGACGCGCTTGGCGAGCACCTGTCGCACCACGACGATCCGGTTGACGTCGCCCGTGCGCAGCCGCACCTCGTCGCCGATCTTCACTGGTTGTGCGGCCTTGGCGCGATCCCCGTTGAGCCGCACGTGCCCCGAGCGAACCATCGCGGTCGCGACGGATCGGGACTTCACGAGGCGCACCGCCCAGATCCACGCGTCCAGGCGATCGGCCATGCGTCGACCCTAAGCCCGCAAGTTCTCGACCGGCGTGCTCGGCCCGCGGGCTTCTAGAGTGGAGCGCGTGACCCGCGCCTCCCACGACCCTGCCGCGCGGCGACCCCGGGGCCCCGAAGATGCCTGGGTCGACGGACCGCGTGGCCGCTATTGGGGAACGTTCGGCGCCGCCGGGCTGCTGCTCGCGCATCCGGATGCCGGGGTGCTGCTGCAACTGCGCGCGGTCTGGAGCCACCTCGGGGGTACCTGGGGGCTGCCCGGAGGCGCGCGCAAAGCCGACGAGTCACCGGAGGCCGCGGCGATCCGCGAAGCCGACGAGGAGGCGGGGGTGCCGCCTGAGCTGGTCACCGTACTCGGCACCTCGGTGTTCGACCTCGGCTACTGGTCGTACACGACGGTGCTCGCGCGCGCCGAAGAGCTGTTCACGCCGATCCTCGGCGATGCCGAGAGCGAAGCGCTCGACTGGGTGCCGTTCGACAAGGTCGCCGACCTGTCGCTGCATCCCGGTTTCGGTGCCGGCTGGCAGGACCTCAGGTCACGCCTCGACGAGCTGCTGCTCGACTGACTCGTCGGCCAGAGCGGACTTCCACGCCACGAGCCCGCGCACGATCGCGCTGGGGTCGTCAGCGAGATCAGCCATGACGTCGGCGGGAACGGCGAAGTTGACCGCCACCCAGCCGCGCACCGTCTCGGATTCGTCGCGGGCGAGGCCACGCAGGACGTCGCAGGGCGTTGACTCGTTGCGGGCCAGCCATGCCCGCACGCCAGGGTCCGGGTCTTTGGCCAGGGTTGCCACCACATCCGCCGGTGCGTGGTAACTGATCGCGACGCTTTCGCGGATCTTCGGGTTCTCGTGGCGCGCGAGCAGGCGCAGTCGGGCGATCTTGCTCGCGGTCACCGGGGGAGCAGGATGCCGTGCCGCGGCCTCAGCGGCCGTCACCATCGCCGGGGCCATCGCCGCGAGTTGCGCGCGCTGAGCCGGGGTGTTGAACCGGATGCACGACATGCTTCGACGTTAATGCACCGCGCCGCGCCACCGGGGACACCGGGGGCGCGGCGCGGAACTTGGTGGTCAGGGAGTGGTGCGACCCGACCCGAGGTAACGAACGAGGAAAACGATGGCCGCGATAACGGCCAGGGCGATCCCCACCCAGAGCAAGAAGTTGAGGGAGGGAACGAGCCCTCCGGTCAGCAGCAGTGCGACCGCAATGACGGCGATGACGATTCCCAGTAGAGACATGGTGTGTGCCTCCTTCCTGAGCTCATGCAACTCTCGAATCGCGCCCCGCGGCATCCCCTTGACGGTTCAGACGGATCGAGCTACGCGCAGGCTCCGCGGCGGAAAGGGAACGATCGCCGAGGTCGTCGCCTGATACTGGGCGTACTCCGGGTACTTGGACTTCGTGATGCTCTCCGTGAAGATGGTCGACCCGACGAACAGACCGGTGAGGAGCGCGGCGCCGAGCACCGTCCACTGCAGCACCGAGCCCGCCGCGGTCGCGCCGAAGAGGAAGAACGCCCACCACTGGGCCTGCTCGAAGAAGAAGTTCGGATGCCGGGAGAGGCGCCACAGGCCCGTCTGAAGGAACCGCGTCGACGGCTGCTGGCCGGCGGCGAGAGCCGCCTTCTTCGACTGGTGGAAGTCCCACTGCTGCTCGTCGGCGACGGACTCACCGGCGAGAAGCACGAGGAAGACGAACGCGACCAGGAAGTCGAGGATGCCGGTCGGCGTCCCGCGGTGTTCGTACGCCGTGAAGGCGGGCAGGGTGATGAGCACGAGCAGCGCGTGCTGGTAGAGCACGACGAAGAAGATGTTGAAGACCGCGAACTTCGCCGGGCCGAGACGCTCGCGCAGGATCGGCCAGCGGTAGTCCTCGACGCCCGTGTAGCCACCCTTGCGGGCGAAGTTGTAGGTGAGCCGCGCGCCCCAGAGGGTCACGACGCTTGCCATGATGTTCAGCCGAGCGTCGCCGAAGCCGGCAGCTGCGGCGAAGATCCAGACGTAGACGACCGGGATGATCGACCACAGCCGGTCGACCCAGGAGTGATCGCGGCTGACCAGGGATGCGATCCAACAGAAGACGGCGACGGCGCCGGCGACCGCGAGAACGACGACGAGGGGATGCATGCGATCGAGCCTAGGATGTGCGAGGGAGGTGGGTGAATGGCTCCGCCGGTGAGTTCGCGGATCGTGACGATCCCGAACATCCTGTCGTTGTTCCGGCTTCTGCTGATCCCCGTTTTCCTGGTTCTCCTGGTGCTCGGTCACCTCGGCTGGGCGCTGCTGCTGATCGCGGTCTCGGCGATCACCGACTTCGTCGACGGCTACGTCGCCCGGCACTTCAACCAGATCAGCAGGCTCGGTCAGTTGCTCGACCCGGCCGCCGATCGGCTGTTCATCCTGGCGACCCTGCTCGGCCTCGGTTGGGTGGGCGTGCTGCCGTGGTGGCTCGTGGCGGTCATCATCGCGCGCGACGTGTTGCTGTTGGTGCTCGGTGTCGTTCTCGCGAATCATCGCTTCGGTCCGCTCCCGGTGCACCACCTCGGCAAGATGGGCACGTTCGCGATTCTGTTCGCGATGCCCGTGCTGTTGGCCGCGGCGGCGTTCCCGGATGTCGCCGCCGTTGCCCTCCCGCTCGGGTGGGCGGCAGCGATCTGGGGCGTCTTCTTGTACTGGTGGGCCGGGGTCGCCTACATCCTGCAAGCCGGCCGGATGATCGGCGAAGTCCGGGTGGCGCCCGCGAGCGCATCCGATACTGTGGATCGGTAGGAGGTCAGGATGGTCGAGCCGAACGAGGGGCAGCCCTCGAACGACACGACGGCGCACTTCAACGACGAGTTCGTCGCGCAGCTCGCCGCCCTCGAAGCGGGGATCTCACCCGACGAGCTGGAGGCGATCGCGGCGTTGCCGTCGGGGTCGGCGCTGCTTGTGGTGCGTCGGGGTCCGAACATCGGGGCGCGATTCCTGTTGGATGCTGACTTGACCACCGCCGGCCGTCATCCCGAGGCCGACATCTTCCTCGACGACGTGACAGTGTCACGTCGTCACGCCGACTTTGTGCGGGTGGGCACGGCGTTTCAGGTGCGCGACCTCGGGTCGCTCAACGGAACGTACTTCGACGGCGTCCGAATTGAATCCGCCCTGCTGAGCGATGGAGCCGAAGTGCAGGTTGGCAAGTTTCGATTGACGTTTTACGCCTCGCGCCTCGATAAGGCGACGGGCAACTAGTGGCCGCAGCTGCTTCCCCGGCGCGAGCGTCGGGGGGATCGAGTCTTCTCAGCATCGGCCAGGTTCTCGCTCGACTGAGCCCGGAGTTCCCCGACCTGTCGCCCTCGAAGCTGCGGTTCCTCGAGGAGCGCAACCTGGTGACGCCGTCCCGCACGGAGTCCGGGTACCGCAAGTTCTCGCCCGCGGATCTCGAGCGTCTGCGCCTCGTGCTCTCGATGCAGCGCGACTACTACCTGCCGCTCAAGGTCATCCGCTCGTACCTCGACGATCTCGACGCCGGCCGCGAGCCGGTGCTTCCGGGCGGCGCGACCGTCGCAGCACCGTCGATGCTCTCCGGCGATCGTCGGCTGACCCGCGCGGAGCTCATCAAAGAGTCGGGCGCGAACGCGATGCTGCTCGGCGACGCGATCTCAGCGTCGCTCATCGTCGCGGGCGATCACTTCGGCGAGGATGCCCTCGCGGTGCTGCGTGCGCTCGTCGAACTGCAGCGTTCGGGGATCGAGCCCCGTCACCTCCGCGGCTTCCGCGCGGCGGCGGAGCGCGAACTCGGCCTCATCGAGAGTGCCCTGATCCCGGTGACCCGACGCAAGGACGCATCGAGTCGGGCGAAGGCGCTGGAGATGGCTCGCGAGATCGCCGGTCAGCTCGAGGTCGTGCGGTCGAGCCTGATCCGCAGCGCGCTCGGCAAGTTGTGAGGATGACCGCGCAGCGTGGCGACCGCGCTCGTCACGCGGAGCGGCACTCGCGCCGCAGGAGCGGCGGTGCGAGAATCAGTACGACACGCCCGGATGTGATTGTCGGGTCGTGAAGCGCGGGGTAGCGTGAGATCGCGAAGGAGCTTGAACCTCAAGTTCAACCTGAAGGTTAGGGAAGCGACATGGCGGAAGTGACCCGGAGCGACGCGTCGCGATATGCGGCCGAGCCGGTGCTGTTCACCGACGGTCTTCCCGAACTCGACGAACATGCCGGATACCGCGGCACCGTCGCAGCGAAAGCCGCAGGCATCAGCTACCGCCAACTCGACTACTGGGCTCGCACCCAGCTCGTCGAGCCGACCGTGCGCAGCGCCGCCGGCTCAGGTTCGCAGCGCCTCTACGGCTTCCGCGACATCCTCGTGCTCAAGCTCGTCAAGCGCCTCCTCGACACCGGCATCTCCCTGCAGCAGATTCGCGTCGCCGTCGAACAGCTCCGCACCTCCGGCATCAACGACCTCGCCCAGACCACCCTCATGAGCGACGGCGCGTCCGTCTACCTCTGCACCTCCGACGAAGAAGTCATCGACCTCGTCAGCCAGGGCCAGGGCGTCTTCGGCATCGCCGTCGGCAAAGTCCTGCGCGAAGTCGAGAGCAACCTCGTCGACGTCGAGTTCTCCCCGTCGGAAGACCCGTCGGACGAACTCGCGGCGCGTCGTGCTGCTCGCGCTGCTTCGTAGCTCTTCATCGCTTTGCGCGACATGAACGCGCGACTCAAGAGCGGGGACCCCTACC
>CAZCEE010000163.1:0-5867 GCA_964497165.1 uncultured Schumannella sp.
GAGGCCGAACGGCGAGAGCCCGTAGGCGAGGCCGTACGACATCGCCTTGACCTTCGTGCGCATCGTCGAGGTGACGTCGGCGGGGTCGACCCCGAAGACTCGGGCCCCGACGAAGCGGTGCAGGTCTTCACCGGAGTTGAAGGCCTCGATGAGGCCCGCATCTTCGGAGAGGTGCGCCATGATGCGCATCTCGATCTGGGAGTAGTCGGCGGTGAGCAGCGTGTCGAAGCCCTCCCCTGGCACGAATGCGGTGCGCACCTCGCGGCCGACCTCGGTCTTGATCGGGATGTTCTGCAGGTTCGGGTCGTTCGACGCCAGGCGTCCCGTCGCCGAACCGGTCTGCTCGTAGTTGGTGTGCACGCGGCCGTCGGGGCCGAGTCCCTTCTGCAGCGTCTCGACGATCTGCTTGATCTTCGTCGCGTCGCGATGCTGCAGCAGCAGTTCGAGGAACGGATGCGGGTGCAGGTCTTGCAGGTCTTGCAGCGACTGGGCGTCGGTCGAGAAGCCCGTCTTGTTCGAGCGGGTCTTCGGCATGCCGAGCTGGTCGAACAGCACCTCCTGGAGCTGCTTGGGCGACCCGAGGTTCACTTCGCGGTCGATCTCGGCGTAGGCGCGGGTGGCGATGTCGGCCGCCTGAGCGCCGAGCCTCTCGTTGAGGCCGGCGAGCACCGGACCGCTCACCGTGATGCCCTGCACCTCCATGCGCGCGAGCACCGGACCGAGCGGCACTTCGATGTCGTGCAGCACGCTCAGTGATCCCACGTCGAGACGGCCCGCGAGTTCGACGGCCAGGCGTCGCACGAACCAGGCCTCACTGGCCGGGCTCAGCGCCTCGGTTTCGGGCACGAGCTGGTTCGGGTCGGGCTGGGGGAGGTTCTCGCCGAGGTAGTAGTAGACGAGCGACGCGAGGGTCTCGGACTTCTGCGAGGGACGCAGCAGCCAGGCCTGCAGCGCCGGGTCGAGGTCAACGCCGGCGAGTTCGACACCGGCGCCCGCGAGGGCTTTGCCTTGGCGTTTCGCGTCGTAGACATGCTTCGACGCGGGGCCGGCGAGCCAGGCGCCGAGTACGGCGTCGCCCCACGGCACCCACACCGAGTCGGACTCCCCCGCGATTCCGACGCCGTCGACGCCGCCGCCCAGAAGGGCGACGCGAACGCCGAGCGGTGCCGTGCCGCCGTCTGAGTGCTTCGCGAGCCACGCCTCCAGCTCGACGCCGGTGGGCGTCTGAACCGGCGGCAGTTCGCTCGTCGCGGCGCCGCCATCCGTCAGTTGCGCCTCGTCGGTGACGCCTTCGATCTTGAGCAGCCGCTCGAGGAGCGCCTTGAACTGCAGTCGGCCGAACAGGTCGCGCACGGCCTCGACATTCATCGGCTTGCGCGCGAAGTCGGCGGGCGCGAGCGGAAGGTCCATGTCGGTGACGAGCCGGTTGAGTCGGCGGTTGCGGACGGCCCGGTCCTGCTGGTCGCGCAGGTACCCGCCGACGACGCCGGTGATTTCGTCGGCGTGTGCGAGGAGGTTGTCGACGGTGCCGTACTGCTGGATCCACTTGACCGCGGTCTTCTCGCCGACCTTGTCGATGCCGATGAGGTTGTCGCTGGTTTCGCCGACCAGCGCCGCGATCTCGGGATACTGCTCGGGCTCGATGCCGTACTTCTCGAACACCGCATCCCGGTCGTAGCGCTTGAGCTCTGAAACCCCACGGGCGTTCGGGTAGAGCAGAGTGATGTCGTCGTTGACCAGCTGGATCGTGTCGCGGTCACCCGACGTGACGAGCACATGGAACCCGTCAGCGGCACCGCGCGTGGCGAGCGTCGCAATGATGTCGTCGGCCTCGAAGTTGTCGACCTCGAGGGTCGGGATGTTCATCGCCGCGAGAGCTTCCTGTAGCAGCGGGATCTGCCCCTTGAACTCCGGGGGCGTCTCGCCGCGGGTGCCCTTGTACTCGGGATACTCGGCCGTGCGGAACGACACCCGTGACTTGTCGAAGGCGACAGCGAGGTGACTCGGGCGCTCGTTCTGCAACAACAGGTTGAGCATCGACAGGAAGCCGTGGATGGCGTTCGTGTGCTGCCCGTCACGCGTGACGAAACTGTCGACCGGGAGGGCGTAGAACGCGCGAAACGCGAGTGAATGGCCGTCGATGAGCAGCAGCGTAGGCTTTTTCGAGTCCGGCACGCGCGTAAGCCTAGCCGCCGCATCCGACAGCCCTGGAGGCCTCCGACGTGACCGAGTACCCCGCCGATCTGCACCCCGAACTGCTCGCCCGATTCTCGAACAACGGCGGCGCACTGCCGGTGAAGATGGGCATCGAGTACGACATCCTCGGGGCCGAGTATTCGGTCGCGCGAATGCCTGTCGAAGGCAACACGCAGGTCGTCGGCATCCTGCACGGCGGGGCCCACGTCGTACTCGGCGAATCGCTGGGCTCGCTCTCGTCGGCCATCCACGGCGGACCCGACTACGTCGCCGTCGGCATCGAGATCAACGCGACGCACTCGCGGTCGGTCGACTCGGGATGGGTCACCGGCACGTGCCGCGCGATCTCACTCGGCCGCACGTTGTGCACCCACGAGATCGTGATCACCGACGACGACGGCAACCGCCTGTCGACCGTGCGGATGACGAACTTCCTGAAGAAGATCCGCTAGCGGCACAGCCTCGAGCAGCTCAGAACGAGGCCTGGCCCGCCGAGCGGCGAATCGAACCGACGAACAGCAGCGCTCCCATCAGAACCATCGCGGCACCGACGCCGAGGATGAGCGGCGTGTTCGCATCCCATCCGGTCTCGGCAAGTACTGCGGCTCCGGCGGCGGAACTCGTCCCCTCGGTGCCGCCGCCGGTCCCCCCGGGAGCGGTTGACAGTTCCCTCACGCACGTCGTACCGCTGTCGATGATGTTGTTGTCGAGCGTGACCGCGCCCGCATTCGTAGCTCCGGCGAGCAGCTGCCCCTGGATCTCCGCCCCGTTCAAAGCTGCGATCGATGTCGCGGCAAGGATCGTACCGACGAATGTGGAGTCGGTGCCGAGCGTCGCGGAACTTCCGACCTGCCAATAGACGTTGCAGGCCTGAACAGCCCCGGTGATGAGGACGACGCTGCCGGTCTCAACGGTGAGCGCGCCGGTCGAAGCCTGGAAGATGAACACGTCGTCGGCCGCGCCGAACAGGGTGATCGTGCCGTCGAGAAGCAGATCGCTCCCGGAGAAGTACACCCCGGCCAGGTAAGGCGTCACCCGGGCCGCGAGATTCACCGTGCCGACGGTTTCCGTCGCCCCGGTGTTCGCGACGATCACGTATGCCGTGTTGAGGTCGCCATCAGCGATGGTCGAGACCGTGTCGGAGATGTGGATATCACCGCTGACCTGAACAGCCAGTAGCTCGACGACCGTGCCAGGGTCGAGAGCCACGTCTCCGATGACGACCGTTTCATTCGTGTCGGTCTCGGTAATCGTGTCGGAGGCGATGATCGCGAACTCCTCGGCCGTGCCGAGGAAGTCGTCGTCGCCCGGCTCGGCGGCGTGCGAGATGAGCGGGCCGCCGAACGCGACGAGTCCGAGCGTGAGAAGTGCCGCGGCGGCGACCGAGATCGGTGCGACCCGCGAATGCATCCGATGAACGGACATTTAAATCCTGCTTTCTCGTGAGAACGCCCACCCATGTCGAGGCCGGTGAGGCCCGGATGCGGCGTTCATGGATTGTTCAACCGCCGACGGCCCCCGCCGCTCGGACGAGAGCTGACAGACGTCCTCTTCCTCGGGCTCGCCAAACCAGGCCGCGCCGGGCGGCTCTGAGAACGATCCCTACGCTGCGCATCAGAACCCCTCGATTGGCGCGGACACCTGGCCCGCCGCCGAGGACTAGAGCAGCTTGTCCGCAACATACACCCTGATCCCCCGAATCGGGTGGACGTCGCCAGAACGGCTCAGAGGTGCGGCATCTATTTCTTGGGCGCGAGTTGCTCGATGATCGCCTGAGCGACGTCGTGCATGGTGAGGCGGCGGTCCATCGACGCCTTCTGGATCCAGCGGAAAGCCTCGGGCTCCGACAGGCCCATCTTCTCGTTGAGCAGGCCCTTCGCCCGGTCGACGAGCTTGCGGGTCTCGAAGCGCTCGACCATGTCGGCGACTTCGGCTTCGAGCGTCACGATCTGCTGGTAACGGCTCAGGGCGATCTCGATCGCCGGCAGCAGGTCGTTCGGCGTGAACGGCTTGACGACGTACGCCATCGCGCCAGCCTCGCTCGCGCGTTCGACGAGTTCCTTCTGGCTGAACGCGGTGAGGAGCACGACCGGGGCGATGTGGTTCTTCGCGAGCCGCTCCGCCGCCGAGATGCCGTCGAGCAGCGGCATCTTCACGTCCATCACGACGAGATCGGGCTTGAGCTCGGTCGCGAGTTGAACGGCAGTCTCACCGTCACCGGCTTCGCCGACGACCTCGAATCCGTTATCGCGCAGAATCTCGACGATATCCATGCGGATGAGCGACTCATCTTCCGCGACGACGACGCGGCGCGGCGCGGCCGGAGATTCGGTGGCATCACTCACGGATCGAGCCTACGGTACGTTGAGGACGTGCCGTGCGACGCGAGCGCACGTGCGCCGGATTGGCGGAATGGCAGACGCGACCGACTCAAAATCGGTTGTCCGAAAGGACGTGTGGGTTCAAGTCCCACATCCGGCACCGTGGGAAGCGGGTTCCCTATGTGCGCTCGGCCTATGGCGAGAAGGCCGCCTGGAACCGCCGGGCGCGTTCTGGTCGGCCTGTCGCCTTCACCCTCGCCGACCCGGAACTGGGCGGGGCGGATGCGGCGTTCCGCGCCAAGTACGGGCACACCCCGCACATCGGCTCCGTCGTCAGCGACGACGCCCGCGCCCTCACCCTGCGGGTCGAGCCGGCCTAGGTTTCGAGTGGAACGAACCGCGGGCCGGAGTAGCCGTCGCGATCGACAGTTTCGGTCCACATCGCTGCGGGCCGCACCCAGAGCCGTTCGTCGCCTTCGCGGTGGTAGACGACGAACGGCTCCTCGGATTCGCTGTGTGTCGCGGTATCCACCACGACGTACACCGCTCCCTTGAAATGCCGGTAGCGGCCCGGCGCAACGCTAGTCAGCGTGCTTGCCTGATTCCCAGACCGGACGCTTCGGCTTGAGTGCCGAACCGACGACGTGAACGCGCATGTCGTTCGTCGACCCAGGGATTCCGGGAGGGGACCCGGAGATCACGACGACCTTGTCGCCCTCCTCCGCAAGGCCGGCGCCCAAGAGCGCCTCGTCCACTTGCTTGTACATCGCGTCCGTGTGGTCGACGCGGTCCACGAGGAACGACTCGATCCCCCAGGTGAGGTTCATCCGGCGGCGGATCGCCTCATCCGGGGTGAACGCTTTCATCGGGATGCGGAAGCGCAGCCGCGACATGCGACGTGCCGAGTCGCCCGACTCGGTGAACACGCAGACGTACTTGGCGTCGACGAAGTCGGCGACTTCGGCGGCGGCGAGCGTGATCGCACCACCCTGCGTGCGGGGCTTGGTGCCGAGCGGGGGGATGCGTTCGAGCCCGTGGTCTTCGGTCGAGGCGATGATGCGCGCCATCGTCTGCACAGTCACGACCGGGTACTTGCCCACGCTCGTCTCGCCCGAAAGCATGACCGCGTCGGCGCCATCGAGCACGGCGTTGGCGACGTCTGACGCTTCGGCACGGGTCGGCACCGGGTTGTCGGTCATCGACTCGAGCATCTGGGTGGCGACGATGACCGGCTTGGCCATTCGACGGCAGAGTTCGATCGTGCGCTTCTGCACGATCGGCACCGCTTCGAGGGGCAGCTCGACGGCGAGGTCGCCGCGCGCGACCATGATGCCGTCGAAGGCGTCGATG
>CAZCEE010000164.1:0-5865 GCA_964497165.1 uncultured Schumannella sp.
AGATCGACGTTCAAGTCGAATTCCAAGAGCTTTTCGCGTATTCTCCTGACGAAGCTTTCGACTACGTGGTTCGAGACGACCAGCTGGATCTCGAACCCGTCGTGAGGGACGCGGTGGTGTTGTCGCTGCCGTTCCAGCCGGTCTGTCGCCCGGACTGTTCAGGCCTCGATCCCGTTACGGGGGAGAGGCTTCCGGACGGTGTCGAGCGGGAGGTCGAAGAGATGCCTGACCCGAGGTGGGCGGCACTCGAAGGCCTCCGAACAGATCTAGATACCAACGAGAAGAGATAGAAATGGCCGTTCCCAAGCGCAAGCAGTCGCGCTCGAACACGCACTCCCGCCGCTCGCAGTGGAAGGCGACCCCGGTGCAGCTCGTCAAGACGATCGAGAACGGCAAGGTCACCTACAGCCTCCCGCACCGCGCGAAGGTCGTCGAGGACTCCGCCGGCACCCCCCTGTACCTGGAGTACAAGGGCCGCAAGGTCGCGGACGTCTGACACGGACGCTCGTCCGACGCCCGCGGGCTCTGCCTCCGAGGCTCTGCCGAAACGAAGCGCGGCACCCCCGGACGAACTCGCCTCGAAGCTCGGCATCTCTGTTGATGCCGGGCTTCTCGAGCTGGCGCTGACCCACCGCTCGTACGCGTACGAGAACGGCGGTCTCGCGCATAACGAGCGCCTCGAGTTTCTCGGCGACTCGATTCTTGGGCAGGCCGTCACGGTGATGCTCTACCGCGAGCACCCCGACCTCGACGAGGGTGAACTCGCAAAGCGCCGCGCCAGCCTGGTTTCTGCGGTCGCACTCGCCGAGATCGCCCGGATGATCGACCTCGGTGCCCACTTGCGTCTCGGCCGCGGTGAAGAGATGACCGGCGGGCGCGAGAAGTCGTCGATCCTCGCTGACGGGCTCGAAGCGCTCATCGGAGCGGTGTACCTCTCCGACGGGCCGGATGCGGCAACCGCCTTCGTGTTGCGGCTCATCGACCCGCTGCTCGCCGACCCCGCACGGTTCGGCGTCGCGATGGACCCGAAGACGAGCCTGCAGGAGCTCTCCACCCGCCTCGGCAAGGGCCTCCCGCAGTACTTGGTCGCCGACAGCGGCCCCGACCACTCGAAGCGGTTCCACGCGGTCGTGGCGCTCGCCGGCGAAGAGATCGCGACAGGCGACGGCACGAGTAAGAAGCAGGCCGAGATGGCTGCAGCGCTCGCCGCCTGGGCGGTGTTGCAGGACTCGCAGCGGCCCGGCAAGCGCGGCACCGGCGCCAGCAGCCTGAGCTAGGGATGCCGGAACTCCCCGAGGTCGAGGTGGTGCGCTCCGGCCTCGAGCCCGCGGTGACGGGTGCGACGGTGCGTCGCGTCGAGGTGCTCGATCCGCGCTCGCTGCGCCGCCACGACGGTCCCGAGGAGGACTTCGTCGACCGGCTCACCGGTGCCCGGCTGCTGGTCCCTGAACGCCGGGGCAAGTTCCTCTGGGTTCCGGTCGCCGACGGCGACAGTGCCTTGGTCGTGCACCTCGGGATGTCGGGGCAGGTGCTGCTGCGCGATCCGGGTGCCGAACGTGACCGGCTCACTCGCATCGTCCTCGACATCGACCAGCCCACCCATGGACCGGTGCGGGTCGACTTCGTCGATCAGCGCATCTTCGGGTCGATGGCGCTCGACGCTCTCGTGTCGGCGGCCGATCACCCGGCGCAGCGCATCCCGAGCCAGGTCGCGCACATCGCCCGCGACCCGATCGACCCCCGGTTCGACGACGACCTCTTCCTGCGGCGACTCGCCACGAAAGACACCGGTATCAAGCGCGCACTGCTCGACCAGACCCTGGTGAGCGGCATCGGCAACATCTACGCCGACGAGGCGCTGTGGGCGGCCCGCATCCATTTCGCCCAGCCGACCCGCACCCTCAGTCGCGCGCGGGCGAAGACTCTGCTTGCCGAGGTACGCCTCGTGCTCGGTCGGGCGCTCGCCGAGGGCGGCACGTCGTTCGACAGCACGTATGTGAACGTCAACGGCGTCTCCGGCTACTTCTCGCACTCGCTCAACGCCTACGGGCGACGGGGCATGCCCTGCTCGCGCTGCGGGCGCCCGATCGTGCGCGAGAGCTTCATGAATCGCGGCTCGCACTTCTGCCCGTTCTGTCAACGGGTGCGGAGCTAGAGCTTCTTCTGCCAGGCGCCCTCGTAGGTGAACGGAACAAACCCGACCGCCTCGTTGACGTCGAGCATGTTGCGGTTCTCTTCCGCGTTGAACGTCGTGATCGCCGGGTGACCCGGGTAGCGCTCGGTGAGGTACTCGATGTTGGCGATCTTCAACAGCATCCCGAGCCGGTGGCCGCGGTGCTCACGCATCACGATTGTGTCGCCCTGGTCGGCCGACCGCGCCGTATCCGGCGGCACGCTCAGCTCCGTGTAGCCGACGAGGTGCCCTGACTCGAGGTGTTCGACGGCGACGCAGAGCGAGACCCGCGGGGAGTCCTCCTGCTGACGCTCTTCGTCACGCCAGCGTTCGGGCGTCCAGACGTCTTCCTCCTCGTCGAGGCCGCCCGAGGGGGCGTCGGTGCTCATCCGGGTGGCGAGCATCGCGAGGTCTTCGAGCCACTCGTCAGGGGCGATGGCCTCCCAGTGGTGAACCTGGTATCCCTCGGCGCGGGATTCGGCCTCGGTGCGGCGTTCGGCGAGCAACCGGGGATCGACGGGCAGGGTGAGGCGGCTGCCCCGCACGATCTGTTCGAGCGCGTACCCGCGCGCGAGCAGGAATCGCACCTCACGCCCTCCTGCAGGCAGCGAGCCGAAGCTGGTCGGCGGTTCGAGCCTCGGTCCTGGTGCCGGTGATGATCCGGCGTAGACGTGGATCTGCTCTTTGCCATCCGCGCGGGCCATCGCCTCGACTCCGTCAGACAGCGCGCGCCCGATGCCGCGCCCAGTGAAACCAGGATGCACCTGTACCTGCAGCCACGCGGTGCCGCTGGCATCCCCTTCCGAACGGGTTTCGTAGCAGCCGCGCGCGACGACGCGGCCGTCGACGCGGGCGCCGAGCAGCCGCCGGGGTTCGTGCACCGACGGCTGCCACCCCGGCAACAGTTCGACCGCCGGGTAGGCGAGTTCGTCGGTGCCCGCCACGAACTCCACGGCGGCGTTGCGTGCGTCGGTCGCCTCCTCGAAGTCACGCGCGGCGGGGGAGCCGTCGAGCGTCGCCGGGACGACGAGTTCTTCGATCGTGAAGGTCATGCCAGGTCCTTTCGCCAGGCCCCCTCGTAGGCGATCGAGGTGAAGCCGAGGGCTTCGTTGACGTCCAGCATGTGGCGGTTCTCCTCCGCGTTGAAGGTGAGGATACTGGGGTGGCCGGGCGAGACGACGGCGAGGTGGGCGAGGTTCGCGACTTTCACGAGCATCCCGAGTCGGTGGCCGCGATGCTCGCGCAGCACGAGGGTCGCGTACTGCTGCACCGCCCGGTGGGGCTGCCGGGGCACCGAAAGGGCCGAGTACGCGACGAGCCGCCCCGACGGCACATGCTCGGCTGCCGCGACGAGGTGGCGGCGCGGGTTGCTCTCTCGGCGGTCGTCGGCGTCGCGCACCCGCTCGACCGTCCAGACATCCTCGGGTTCTTCAAGGCCGGCGCTCGGCGCGTCGGTGCTCATGCGGGTCGCCAACACCGCGCGATCCTCGAGCCAGCGTTCGGGCGAACGGTCGATCCAGGTGTGCACGCGGTAGTCGGCGCCGCTCGCCTCCTGAGCCGCCGCGACGAGGGCATCGAGCCCCGCGACCGGGAGCTGCAGCCGGCTGAGCCGCTCGACTTGTTCGAACGTGTAGCCGCGGGCGCGCATGAACCGCGTCGATCGGGCGTCGGCGGCGATCGAACCGTAGCCGGTCGGCGACTCCAGTCGCGGGCCGCCCGTCTCCCGGCCCGGGACGTAGGTGATCGCCTTACGTCGCCCGTCGGCGAGCACGGCGTCCTCGATCCGGTCGGCGAGCGCGCGCCCGATGCCGCGCCCGCGGAACTCCGGATGTACGGAAAGCTGCACCCACGAGGTGTCGGCTTCCTCGCCCGTTTGGGTTTCGGTGGTCGCCTGGGCGACGATCCGACCGTCCGCGCGGGCGACGAGAAGCCGCTTGGGCTGAAAGGGGTTGCTGAACTGCGGCAGCTCCTCGTCGGGCTCGTAGACGATGTCGGGCGTGCCGTACTCGTCGACCGCGACGACGTTTCCGACTTCGGTGGCCGCGACGAATGCACCTGCCGCGGGGTCGTCGATCGTCGCGGGAACGTGGATCTCGTCGATGGAAAAGCCGCTCATAGCGGTACCTGCCTCACGCTGCCTGGTGGGCAGCCGACCAGACTACACAGCTCGGGTACCGTAGGGGCAGTCCACTGTCGCTCGGGTCGAGTAGCGCCGGAGGCGCGTGTCGAGACCAGGAGTCCACTTGTATTTGAAGAGCCTGACCCTCAAGGGGTTCAAGTCCTTCGCGACTCCCACGACGTTCGCGTTCGAGCCCGGAGTCACCTGTGTCGTCGGACCGAACGGCTCCGGAAAGTCGAACGTCGTCGATGCGCTGGCCTGGGTGATGGGCGAGCAGGGGGCGAAGACCCTCCGCGGCGGCAAGATGGAAGACGTCATCTTCGCCGGCACCGCGACCCGTGGCCCGCTCGGCCGTGCCGAGGTGCAGCTGACGATCGACAACGCCGACGGTGCCCTGCCGATCGAGTACTCCGAGGTGACGATCTCGCGCACCCTGTTCCGCAACGGCGGCAGCGAGTACGCGATCAACGGCGAGCAGTGCCGTCTGCTCGACGTGCAGGAGCTGCTCTCCGACTCCGGCCTCGGTCGCGAGATGCACGTCATCGTCGGGCAGGGTCAGCTCGACGCCGTGCTGCACGCCACCCCGGAGGACCGCCGCGGCTTCATCGAGGAGGCGGCCGGCATCCTCAAGCATCGCCGTCGCAAAGAGAAGACGCTGCGCAAGCTCGAGGCGATGCAGGCCAACCTCACCCGGCTCTCTGATCTGGCAGGTGAGATCCGGCGGCAGTTGAAGCCGCTCGGACAGCAGGCCGAGATCGCACGTGAGGCGGCGATCATCCAGGCGACTGTGCGGGATGCCCGCGCCCGCCTGCTCGCCGACGAGGTCGTGACGTTGCGCGCCGCGGTCTCCGACCTGTCGCGGGGAGAGAGTGAACGCAAGACCGAACGCCTCGTGTTGCAGGAGCAGCTCGATCAGGCGCGGCTGCGGCAGGGCCGCCTCGAGCAGGCGATGGTCGGGGATGCCGTCGACGAGGCCCGTCGTGTCGCATTCGGGCTCGAGCAGGTGCAAGACCGCATGCGCTCGCTCTACACGCTCGCCAACCAGCGCCTGTCGCTGCTCGGCCAGCAGGCGGAACTGCCCGGGATGTCGGCGACGATCAGCCAGCGCATGGTCGACGACGCCCGCGAAGAGATCACGCGCCTCGCCGCCGGGGTGGCCGCCGCCGAAGAGGCTCTCGGGCGGGCGAGCGCCGTCACCGCGACCGCTCGCGGCAGCCTCGACTCTCTCGACGAGGAGATCAGCGCGCAGAGCGCCCTCGTTTCGGCCCACGACCTCGAGCAGGGCCGACTGGTCGGGGTCGTCGCTGCGGCCGAGTCCCGGCTGTCGGCGACCCGCGCCGAACTCGACAGGCAGAAGGCGGCTCTCGCGCAGGCGGAGGCCCGCCGCGACGCCGCGCGCGACGAGCTTCTCGACCTTGAAGGCGATGCCGGCGCGGCGCGCGAAGACGACTCCCTCGCCGCCGCGGTCACGGCCGCTGACGCGTCGGTGGAGGCACTGCGGGGCGAAGTCGACACCCTTCGCGAAGAGCTGCACGCCTCCGAACGCGAGCGCGACGCGCTCGCGGCGCGCACC
>CAZCEE010000165.1:0-5860 GCA_964497165.1 uncultured Schumannella sp.
CCGCCGACGGCCTGCGGGCGTTCCTCACAGCGCTGTCGCTCACCGGCATCCCGCAGCCGCTCGAGTACCTCATCGCCGACACCGCCGCCCGGTTCGGCACCCTGCGGGTGGGGCGCCTCGAGGACGCGGCAGGGGCCTACGTTCGCTCCGACGACACCGGCCTGCTGCGCCAGCTCGCGGTCGACCAAGCGCTCAACCCGCTCGGCCTGAGTGTCGCGGGTATCCATCGCCTGACCACTCGCTTCGACGTCGGGTTGCTCTACACCGCGCTGCTCGACGCGCGGTATCCCGTCGTCGCCGAAGACGCGGAGGGCGAGATCGTCGCGATGAGAGCCGAACGCCGCGCGGCGTCGGGCGGCGGGGCGAACGACGACACCGCCGCGCTGCTCATCTCGCGGGTGCGCGAGAGCGCCGCCGACGCGCCCGAAGAAGCCGACCGGGCTTGGCTCGCACGTCAGCTCGAACTCGCGATCAAGGGCAAGGTCACCGTCACGGTCACCGTGCGCCTGCCCGACGATTCGCTCGCCGAGTACGTGCTCGAACCCGCCGCCCTCGCCGGCGGGCGCCTCCGTGCCCGCGACCGCCGTGCCGACATCGAGCGCACCCTCCCCCTCGCCTCGATCGTCTCGGTCTCCGACGCCCCCTGAGCCGGCACACCCGTGCGACCCCGGTAGACTTGCGGGTTATGTCCGGGCCCCTCATCGTGCAGAGCGATCGCACCGTCCTGCTCGAAGTCGCGCATCCGGAAGCCGAAGACGCCCGGCATGAATTGGCGGTGTTCGCCGAGCTGGAGCGGGCACCTGAGCACGTGCACACCTACCGCATCACGCGCCTCGGCCTGTGGAACGCGCGGGCCGCCGGGCACACGGCGGAGCAGATGCTCGACACCCTCGAACGTTTCGCGAAGTTCCCGGTGCCGCAGACCGTTGCTGTCGACGTCACCGAGACGGTGTCGCGGTATGGGCGGCTGGTGATCGAGCGGGATGCCGAGGGCGCGCTCATCCTGACCACCACCGACCCGGCGGTGCTCGCCGAGATCACCCGGTCGAGCAAGGTCGGCCCGTTGCTCGGTGTGCGGCTCACGTCGACCGTCTGGACGCTCCAGCCGTGGGCCCGCGGCCAGGTGAAGCAGGAGCTGCTGAAGCTCGGCTGGCCGGCCGAAGACCATGCCGGCTACACCCCCGGAACGCCGCACGTCATCGACCTCGTTGAGGACGGCTGGGCGATGCGTGGCTACCAGCAGAAGGCGATCGACAACTTCTTCGAGGGCGGTTCGGGTGTCGTCGTGTTGCCGTGCGGCGCGGGCAAGACGATCGTCGGCGCGGGCGCGATGGCCGAAGCCGACTCGACGACCCTCGTCCTCGTCACCAACACGGTGAGCGCTCGGCAGTGGCGCACCGAGCTGCTCAAGCGCACCACCCTCACCGACGAGGAGATCGGCGAGTACTCCGGCGAGCGTAAAGAGATCCGCCCGGTCACGATCGCGACGTACCAGATCCTCACCGCGAAGAGGAAGGGCGAGTTCGCCCACCTCGCGCTGCTCGACGCCCTCGACTGGGGCCTCATCATCTACGACGAGGTGCACCTGTTGCCCGCGCCGGTGTTCAAGCTCACGGCCGAACTGCAGGCCCGCCGCCGCCTTGGCCTCACCGCGACGCTGGTGCGCGAAGACGGCCGGGAGTCGGATGTCTTCAGCCTCATCGGTCCGAAACGCTTCGACGCCCCGTGGAAAGAGATCGAGGCGCAGGGCTACATCTCCCCCGCCGCCTGCTACGAGGTGCGCATCGACCTGCCGCCGTCCGACCGGCTCGAGTACGCGGCTTCGGCGGATGATGAGCGGTACCGGCTTGCCGCGACGGCTCCGGCGAAGCTGCGGGTCGTGAAGGATCTCGTGGCGAAACACGAGGGAGAGCGCATCCTCGTGATCGGGCAGTATCTCGACCAGATCGACACCCTCGCGGAGGTGTTGAACGCCCCCGCGCTCACCGGAGCCACCCCGATCGCCGAACGCGAGCGGCTGTACGAAGAGTTCCGCGAAGGCCGACTGAAGGTGCTCGTCGTCAGCAAGGTCGCGAACTTCTCGATCGACCTGCCGGAGGCGACCGTCGCCATCCAGGTGTCGGGGTCGTTCGGGTCACGCCAAGAGGAGGCGCAGCGCCTCGGTCGACTGCTGCGCCCGAAGGAGAGCGGCATCCCGGCGTCGTTCTACACCCTCGTCGCGCGCGACACCGTCGACCAGGACTTCGCGCAGAACCGCCAGCGGTTCCTCGCCGAGCAGGGCTACTCGTACACGATTCTGGATGCCCACAGCCTCGCGGCGGCGTAACTTCTGGTCGTGCGCTCTTTCGCGATCGACATCCCACAGGCCCAGCTCGACGACCTCCGCGAGCGCCTGAGCCGCACCCGGCTCCCGCCGCGAGTCGAGCACGGCTGGGAGCGCGGAACGTCGAGTGACGCCCTCGACACCGTGCTCGCCCACTGGGCGGGTCCGTACGACTGGCGCGCGGCTGAGGCCCGGCTCAATCGGCTCGACCAGGTGCTGGTGGATGTCGACGGCCTGACGATCCACACCGTGCGGGCGGGCACCCCGGGTGCGACGCCGCTGCTGCTCATCCACGGCTGGCCCGACGGGTTCTTCCGCTTCGAGAGGGCCATCCCGCTGCTCGCCGAACACTTCGAGCTGATCATCCCGAGCCTCCCCGGGTTCGGGTTCAGCGATCGCCCAGCCGACCCCACCGGCCCGGCGCGCACCGGCGACCTGTTGGCCGGGCTGATGACCGCTCTCGGGCACGAACGCTTCGGCGTGCACGGCGGCGACATCGGCTCGACGATCGGCGAACAGTTGACCCTGCGGCATCCCGACCGCGTGCTCGGGCTGCACCTCGGCGACATCCCGTTCCACCGGCCACGCGCGCTGCCGCCCGAAGAGGCCACCGCCGCCGACCGGGAATGGATGGGGCGGCTGCTCGCCTGGGAACAGACCGAGGGCGCCTACGCGCGGCTACAGCGCACGAAGCCGCAGACCCTTGCGGTGGCGCTCGAAGACTCGCCCGCCGGACTGGCGGCCTGGCTTCTCGAGAAGTACCAGGCCTGGAGCGACGGCGACGCCCTCGACGTGTACTCGATCGACGACCTGTGCACCGTGCTCACGATCTACTGGGTGACCCGCACGGCCGGCTCGAGCGTGCACTACTACTTCGACAACGCGCACTCCGAGCTCGAGACCGCGCGCGTCGAGGTGCCGACGGCCGTCGCCCAGTTTCCGAAAGACTTGCTGCCCGCGCCGCGATCCTCGGCTGAGCGGTGGTTCAACGTCGTGCGCTTCACCGAGTTCGCGCGCGGCGGTCACTTCGGCCCGTGGGAACAGCCGGAACTCTGGGCCGCCGATCTCGTGGCATTCTTCGATCAGATCCGAGCGTAAGGAGATCCCATGTCCCACGTCGTCAGCGATATCGCCGTCTCGATGGACGGCTACGCCTCCGGGGTCGGTCAGACCCTCGAGCAGCCGTTCGGAGACATCGACCTGAACCGGCTGGTCGGGTGGATGTTCGACGAGCAGCACGCGCAGGAAAGCGCGGCCGAGGTCGCCGGGATCGTCGACGCCGGCGCGTTCATCATGGGCCGCAACATGTTCGGCCCCGACCGCGAGGAGTGGAACCTCGACTGGCAGGGCTGGTGGGGACCCGAGCCGCCGTACCACGGGCCCGTCTTCGTGCTCGCCCACCGACCGCGCGCCGATGTGGTGATGGCGGGCGGCACAACGTTCCACTTCGTGACCGACGGCATCGAGGCTGCCCTCGAGCGGGCACGCGCCGCGGCCGGGGAGCGGAACGTGTCGATCGCCGGCGGCGCGACGACGCTCAACCAATACCTCGCTGCCGGCCTGGTGGACGAACTGCGGCTGCACGTCTCTCCGACGATCCTGGGGGCCGGTGAGCGCGTCTTCGACGGGGTGCCGAGCTCCGATTGGGAACAGGTGTCGTCGCGTGGAACCACGCTGGTGACACACCTGGTCTACCGGCCTCGCCGCGACTCGTAACGCCTGACTCTCAGGAATCGCCCAGCAAACGCGCAGAAACTGGGACAATGAGTGACGGCCCCCGCATCCTGATCGTTGACGACGAACCGAACATCCGCGACCTGCTCACCACGAGCCTCCGCTTCGCCGGCTTCGCCGTGCGCGCCGTCGGCAACGGCGCCCAAGCGATCTCGGCGGTGCTCGAAGAGGAACCTGACCTCATCATCCTCGACGTCATGCTGCCCGACATGAACGGGTTCGGCGTCACCAAGCGGCTGCGTGCCTCCGGCTACACCGCCCCCATCCTGTTCCTCACCGCGAAAGACGACACCGAAGACAAGATCACCGGTCTCACCGTCGGCGGGGACGACTACGTCACCAAGCCGTTCTCGCTCGACGAGATCGTCGCGCGGCTCAAGGCGATCCTGCGTCGCACGATGCACGACGACGAAGACGCGATCATCCGGGCCGGCGAACTCTCGATGGACCAGGACACGCACGAGGTGAGCGTCGGAGCGGAGCAGGTCGAACTCTCCCCCACGGAGTTCAAACTTCTGCGCTACCTGATGCTCAACCCGAACCGCGTGCTGAGCAAGGCGCAGATCCTCGACCACGTCTGGGAATACGACTTCAACGGCGACGCAGGCATCGTCGAGAGCTACATCTCGTACCTGCGTCGTAAGCTCGACCAGCACTCGACCGAGCCGATGATCCAGACCAAGCGCGGCTTCGGGTACATGCTCAAGACCGCCAAGGCCTGACGGCCGCGGCTCCCCGGGAGGCGGGACCAGTGGCGAATCCCGTCTCGGCCTCGTTCGACCGCTGGTGGAACGGCGTCTCGCTGCGTGCGAAGGTCACCGGTGTCACGGTCTTCCTGCTGACCCTCGGGCTCACGGTCGCGGGGGCCGGCACGATGACCGTGCTTCGCACCTACCTGGTTGAGCGGGTCGACGGGGTGATCCTGACGCAGGCCGAAGAAATGAACGCCGGTCTGAACCTCGACGACGTGCGCGAGTATTCGATCGGGTACGCGGGGGCCGTGTCGGCATCCGGTGAACTTCTTGCCCACAACCTCGACGCCGACGTTGCTGAGAGCGGGCCGGTGCTCGACACGCTGACACTCACCCACGTCGTGCGGCTCGAGGGAACGCCCGTGACGGTACTCGATGCCAGCAAGACGATCGAATGGCGCGTCGTCGCCTATCCGAACGCGGTGGGTACCGGGTCTGATCAGGCCACCCTGGTGATCGGGCGCAACCTCAGCGACACCAACGCACTGCTCGGCCGCTACGCCGCGATCTTCCTGCTGTTCGCGATCGCTGTGGTCGTGCTCGGCGCGATGGCGACGCAACTGCTCGTCACGGGCGCCTTCATGCCGCTGCGCGACGTCGAACGCACGGCCGCGCGGTTCGCGGCGGGCGACTACAGCCAACGTCTCGGCGGGGCGACCCCGAACACCGAGGTCGGGCGATTGAGCCGCTCCCTCAACACCATGCTCGCGCGCATCGACCGGGCCTTCGCCGACCGCGCGCGCACCGTCGACCAGATGCGCCGGTTCGTCGGCGACGCCTCCCACGAACTCCGAACGCCGCTCGTCTCGCTGCGCGGCTACGCCGAGCTGTACCGGATGGGCGCGCTGCAGACACCCGACGACGTCGCGCAGGCGATGGACCGCATCGAACGCGAGGCGATCCGCATGGGCGGGCTCGTCGAAGACCTTCTCGAACTCGCCCGCCTCGACGAAGCCAGGCCCCTCGAGCGGGTCGCGGTCGATCTGCTGGCGATCGCGCAGGACGCAGCATTGGATGCCGCCGCCGCGGCGCCCGAACGGCGCGTCACGGT
>CAZCEE010000166.1:0-5849 GCA_964497165.1 uncultured Schumannella sp.
GAGCAGGAAGAAGAAGATGGCGACTCCGGTGATCCGATGGAGCACCCAGGACCACATTCCCTCGCGGCCGCGGTACAGGGTTCCGACGGGTCGCTTCGGGGCTTTGATCTTGGGAGCCCGGATCTTCGCCGCGTCTGTCGTGGACACGGATTCCTCCTTGTGCTCCGTCGCGGGGTGGCGCGCCGCAGTGTGAATCAGTACTGCTGAGTCTAGGCGACCCGGTGACCTCAGACGCGCGCGTCGGTGAGCGCGCGGTCGGTCACGACGCGGCCGTAGAACTCCAACAGGTCGTCGCAGATCGCGGTCCACGACCGACCGAGCACCCGGCGGCGACCGGCCTCACCCATCCGCGCCCGCAGCTCCGGCGCGGCGACCAGACCCGCGACGGCAGCACGGAGGTCGGAGTCGGATGCGGGGTCGTAGAGCAACCCGTCGACTCCGTGCGCGACGAGGTCGATCGGCCCCCCGGCCCGCGGGGCGACGACGGGGAGCCCGCTCGCGTGTGCCTCCTGCAGGGTCTGCCCGAAGGTCTCCTCGGTGCCGGTGTGCACGAACACGTCGAGGGCCGCGTAGGCGTTCGCGAGATCCTCCCCGCCGAGGGCGCCGAGGAAGGTCACCGGCATGCCGTCGAGAGCACGCGTCACCTGCGGCAACGCCGGACCGTCGCCCACGATGGCGAGTCGCATCCCGGGGATGCCGCGCAGCTCGGCCAGCCGCTCCAGGCTCTTCTCCGGGGCGACCCGACCGACGTAGCCGACGATCGTCTCGCCGGCGGGCGCGAGTCGTGCGCGCAGGTCGGCCGCGCCGTTGCCTGCGCGACGACTCGGGTGATAGCGCTCGATGTCGACCCCGCGACCCCACCGCTCGAGGCGTGGGACGCCCGCGGCACGGAGATCGGCGAGAGCTGCCGTCGACGGCGCGAGGGTCAGGTCGGCGCCCTCGTGGATCCAGCGCACCAGGCGCCAGGCGAAGGCACTCGCGGCGGCGAGGCGGTTGCGCCGTGCGTACCCCGACACGTCGGTCTGGTAGATCGCGACGCTGGGCACGCCGAGCCGGTTCGCGGCCGCGATCGCCTGCGCGCCGAGAAGGAATGGGGAGGCGACGTGCAGCACGTCGGGCCGGAAGGCGGCGAGCAGCCCGCTCACCTGCGAGTTCGGCAGACCCACCGGGAACTGTCGGTAGGCGAGCGCCGGCACCTGGTTGATCCGGAATCCGGCGTACTCGCGGGGCGAACCCGCAGCAGGAACGATGACCGTCGCCTCGTGCCCCCGCGCCGCGAGGTGCTCGAGCACGCGCACGACCGAGGTCGTGACGCCGTTCACCGTCGGCAGGAAGCTCTCGCTCACGACGGCGACCCTCATGCCGCGACCGTACGTACCGGGTGGGCCGCAGCAGACGACCTCGGCGTGACCACCGGGTGTACGGCGGCTGAAGACTCCTCTCATCGTCGCCCGGTTACTCTGAGGCGCATGACCGATCACCCCGACGCGCTCACCCGGTTCTACAGCGTGATCCCCGCTGGGGGCATCGGTTCGCGGCTCTGGCCGCTCTCGCGTGCCGACGCCCCGAAGTTCCTTCACGACCTCACCGGGTCGGGCAGCACGCTGCTGCGCAGCACCTGGGACCGGCTTGCTCCGCTCTCTGGCGACCAACGGATCATGGTGGTCACCGGGCGTGCCCACCGCGCCGCCGTCGAGGAGCAGCTCCCCGAGCTCGCCGACGCCAACGTCGTGCTTGAGAGCGAGCCGAAAGACTCGTCGGCCGCCGTCGGTCTCGCCGCCGCCATCCTCGTTCGCCGTGAACCCGACGTCATCGTCGGCTCGTTCGCCGCCGATCACGTGATCAACGACGAGCGCTCCTTCCGCCGTGCGATTGAGCAGGCGGTCGTCGTCGCCGACGCGGGCTACATCGCGACGATCGGCATCACCCCCACCGAACCGGCGGTCGGCTTCGGGTACATCCACTGCGGCGAGAGCCTCGACATCCCGGGAGCCCCGAAGGCGCTACGGGTGGAGAGTTTTGTCGAAAAGCCCGACCTGGCGACGGCGGAACTGTACGTCGAAAGCGGCGAGCACCTGTGGAACGGGGGCATGTTCGTCGCCCGGGCCGACGTGCTGCTCGACCAGATGCGTGAGACGCAGCCCGCACTGGTTGCCGGCCTCGAAGAGCTGGCGGCCGCGTGGGATGACCCGTCGACCCGCGGGCCCGCCGTCGACCGGATCTGGCCCGGGCTCACCAAGATCGCCATCGACTACTCCGTCGCCGAGCCCGCGGCCCGCGCCGGAAAGCTCGCCGTCGTGCCCGGCAGCTTCGACTGGGACGACGTCGGCGACTTCGCCTCGATCGCCAAACTGCATTCCGGGGGGCGCAAGAACGACCTCGCGATCCTCGGTGAGAACGCGCGGGTGCTCGCCGACGCGTCGAGCGGCATTGTCGTGAGCCAGACGAACCGCATCATCTCGCTCATCGGTGTGCGCGACATCATCGTCGTCGACACCCCCGACGCGCTACTGGTCACGACGAGCGCGAACGCCCAGCGGGTGAAGAGCGTCGTGGATGCCTTGAAGCTCAGCGGCCGCTCCGAAGTGCTGTAGCCGCCTCACACTTCGATCTCGACCCCGACTCCGCGCAGGTGGTCGCGGAAGGTCAGCCCCGGATTCGCCGCGCGCGCAACGAGATAGTCGCCGAAACGCACCTGCTCCCGCAGGCTCCGGCCTGCCCTGATCTCGTCAGCCTGCCGACCCTCGGTAGCGGCGATGCCCGCCGCCAGCTCGAGCACCTCGTCGACGCAGTCGAGGGGCACGAACAGAACGCCATCCTCGTCACCGAACACGGCATCCGCCTTCGTCACCGTCCACTCGCCCACGTGAGCGACGGCGAGCGCGTCGGGGGACCGCGGGTCGAGCCGCTGCGGCCCGGTGGGCAGGGCGCCGAGGCTGAACAGCGGCATCCCGATCGATCGGATGTCGGCGCTGTCGCGATGCAGCCCCCAGATGACGATCCCGGTGATCCCGCCGGCGGCCGCGTCGAGTACCGCGAGATCGCCGATGCACGCCTCATCCAGTCGGCCGCCGTTGTCGGCGACCAGCACGTCGCCGGGTTGCGCCGCAGACACCGCTTCAAGGAAGACGTCGACACTTCCGGCGTGTACGGCGGGCAGCACGCGCCCCGCGACCCGCATCCCTGCCACGACCGCGCGCAGCCCCGTCGGAGCACAGCGCACGGCGACACCCGCGCGGAGGCACGCGTCGGCGAGGTGAGGGGTGGTGAGCGTCGCGAAGCGGTCGAACATGACGCGACGCTATCCCCCGTCACGTCCGCGTCGCCACGGCCACTGTCCTACCGTTGGACCGTGCCCATCCCCCTCGTCATCGACACCGATACCGCCCAAGACGACTGCGTCGCCATCCTGGTCGGGTTGCTCGACCCGGAAGCCGATCTGCGGGCGATCACGATGGTCGCCGGAAACGTCGGATTCGACAGCCAGGTGAAGAACGCCTGGATGACGCTCAACGTCGCCGACCGGCTCGACGTGCCCGTCTATCTCGGCTGCCAACGGCCGCTCGTGCGTGAGTGGGTGTCGGCCGAGAACGTACACGGCGACGGCGGCGGCGGGCTCGCGATCGACGAGTCGGGTCTCGCCCCGCAGGCCGAGCACGGCGTCGACGCCCTCATCCGTCTCGCCGCCGAAGCGCCGGGCGAGCTGACCATCGTCTGCATCGGCCCGCTCACCAACATCGCGATGGCGATCATCAAAGATCCCGCCTTCGTCGGCAACGTCAAGGCGCTGTACATCATGGGCGGCTCCAACAACGCGCGCGGCAACATCACCGCGGCTGGCGAGTTCAACTTCTACGTCGACCCGGATGCCGCGAAGACCGTGTTCGCCGCGGGCTTCGCCGAGATCGTGGTGGTGCCGTGGGCCCCGCTCACGCTCGTCGACGGCGTCTTCAATCGCGACGAGATCTCGCGCATCGCGGCGGTCGACACCCCGCTCGCGCGATTCGTCGTACGGGTGTGCGAAGCGACGCTCGCGTTCGACGAATCGGTCGGGATCATGGGCTCGACGCATCCGGACTCGCTCACCGCCGCCGTGCTACTGCATCCGGAACTGATCGCCGCGAGCGCGCGCTATGCGGTCGACGTGGAAGCGGATTCGGAGCTGACGCGTGGCTACTCGGCGATGTCCTGGGGTGTTCACGGCCTGGAGCCGAACGCGACAGTGATCGAAGCGGTCGACCGACTCGCCTTCCTGGAGTACCTCATCGGACTGCTCGGCACCGAGACGACGCCCCCACGGCCGTTCAGTCCGGTTCTGTGAGGAATCATTTCGTCCACATTTCGCATGTGTCGCGCTTTGGTAACTAATGCGGTTGCGGAGCCGGGTCCCCTGGTCTGCGGGGTGACACGGGGTTAGCCTGAGCTCATCACACCCCGGCGTACCCGTCGGGGCTTTTGCACATGGAGGATCCCAAGTGAACCTGATCACACGTAAGCGCGCGCTTGTCAGCCTCGCGCTCGCCGGCGCAAGCGCGCTCGTGCTCGCCGGCTGTGGCGCACCGCCCGAAGAGGGCGGCGGCGACGACACCGTCGACTTCCTCGCCTGCGCCGTCTCGGACGAAGGCAGCTGGAACGACAAGAGCTTCAACGAGGCCGCCTATGACGGTCTCCTGAAGGCCGAAGACGAACTCAACATCACCATCGAGGATGCCGAGTCCTCGAGCCCCGAGGACTTCGAGCCGAACCTCACCGCGATGGTCGACGCCGGCTGCGACGTCACGTTCGCCGTCGGGTTCAACTTCTCGCTGAACGACACGATCTTCACGATCGCCGATGGCAACCCCGAGTCGAAGTTCGTCTGGATCGACGGCTGGAACCAGGGTCAGACCAACCTCAAGCCGATCGCCTACGCGATGGAAGAGTCGAGCTACCTCGCCGGCTACCTCGCGGCCGCGTACAGCACGACCAAGGTCGTCTCGACCTACGGTGGCCTGGACATCCCGGCTGTGACCGCGTTCATGGACGGTTTCTACTACGGCGCCAAGGCGTACGAGGCTGAGACCGGCACGCCGGTGACGGTCCTCGGGCGTGACCCGATCGCCGGCACCGGTTCGTTCACCGACCCGGCGCTGAACTTCGGTGACACCGAAGGTGCCAAGGCGATCTCGTCCGGCTTCCTCGCTGCAGGCTCCGACGTGATCTTCCCGGTCGCGGGCGGCCTGTTCGCGTCGACCGCTGAGGCGATCACCGAGTCGGGTTCGACGACCGCCCTGTTCCTGGGCGTCGACAAGAACATCGCCGTCACCTCGCCTGAGTTCGCGGACCTGGTCCTCACCTCGGTCGAGAAGCGCATGACGCAGGCTGTGTTCGATGTCATCGCCGACCTGTCCTCGGGCGGCGAGTTCAACGTCGACGCGTACGTCGGAACGCTGGAGAACGACGGCACGGCGCTGTCCGAGAGCGACAAGATCTCGGCAGAACTGCTTGCCAAGCTCGAAGAGCTGAAGGCCGGCATCATCGACGGGTCCATCGACCCGCTCGCCTGATCCGGATGACCTGATCGGTCTGATCTGATCGATCTGGCTGATCGCACGATGTGCCGGGGTGGCTTCGGCCCCCCGGCACATCGCTTTCCCTCAACCCTTCCGGCAGGATGGACCCGATGAAACTCGAACTCCGCGGCATCACGAAACGCTTCGGGAGTCTCGTCGCCAATGACGGCATCAGCCTCACGATCGAGCCGGGCGAAATTCACGCCCTCCTCGGTGAGAACGGCGCCGGCAAGTCGACGCTGATGAACGTGCTCTTCGGCCTGTACCACGCCGACGAAGGCGAGATTCTGCTCGACG
>CAZCEE010000167.1:0-5828 GCA_964497165.1 uncultured Schumannella sp.
ATCCGCCGGTCCACCGGATCGCACCCGGCCCTGCACCCCGGCCGCACCGCGGAACTCCGGGTTGGCGACACCGTCGTCGGGATCGCCGGAGAGCTGCTACCTTCGCTCGCGCGCGAACTCGACCTGCCCGGCGTCGTGGCGGTCGCCGAACTGGACGTCGACGCGCTGCTCGCGCTCGGGGCGACCGAAATCGCTGCCCGCCCGATCGACACCCTGCCGGCGGCGACGCAGGACCTTTCCCTCGTGGTGCCTGCCGAGACGCCGGCAGCCGACGTGCGGGATGCCGTCATCGAGGGTGCCGGCGAGTTGCTGGAGGATGCGCGACTCGTCGACGACTACCGCGGCTCCGGCGTGCCCGACGGCACGAAGTCGCTCACCTTCGCACTGCGTTTCCGCGCCGCCGACCGCACCCTCACCGCCGCCGAAGCAACCGAAGCGAAGCTCGCCGGTGTCGCCCTCGCGGCATCCCGCCACGCCGCAACCCTCCGCGAATAACACCAGCCCCGCAGGTCGAGTGCTGTGTGCGGCACGGGGTCCTGTCCTTTTCCGTTTTCAGGAACTCATGGGGCGGATGGTGCACGTGTCACGGGGAGAGGACACATCCTCCCCATAAGGCACTCCCTCCCCACCCGTTCCTGAAAACGGAAAGCGCCCAGCTGTACCCGGACGACCGCCGTACAGCGAACGCGCCGCCCGGATAGGGACGGCGCGTTCGAACGGTGACGGCGCGAGTTACTTCTTGCCGCCGCCGAGGAGGCCGCCAAGGAGGCCACCCAGCAGGTCGCCGGTGCTGTTGGACGACGACGAGCCGCCGCCGAGCAAGCCACCGAGAAGGTCGCCGATGCCGCCCGACGACGACTCCTCTTCCTTCGCCGCGGGCTCTTCCTTCTTGCCGCCGAGGAACTGCTCGGCGAGCCAGGCGAGCACGATGGGGGCGACGATCGGCAGGATCTGCTTGATGATGTCGCCCGTGACGTCGCCGGCGCTGGAAGCCTTGGTGGCGCTCGCGGCGAGCTTGGTGGCGACGGCATCCTGCTTGTCGCCGTAGACGTTCTTGACGATCTTCTTGCCGTCTTCGGTGTCGATCTCCGCCACCTTCTTCTTGACACCACCGCGGTCGTGGCTGAGGGCCTTCTCGAGCGACGCGGCACCCTTCGGGTCTTCGGCGTTTGCGGCAAGGCCGGCTACGAGGCCCGGGACGATCTGCTGAACGGCAGCTTCGGCGACCGACTCGTCGATGCCGAGCTGCTTGGCGATGTCGTCGACGGGGATCTGCTTGAGCAGCGAGCTGAGGTCTGCCATGGGTTCCTTCTTCCAGTTCTTCAGGCCGCAATGAGCCCTGTGCAGGAACCAGATTAGTGCTCAGTCTGAAACGGGGAGTATGGTCGAGGCGTGGAACTGACGCGGGACGACATCCGGGGCCTTGAGCTCCGTTCGATCCGCCGCGCGCGCCGACTCTAGGCGACGTCGCACCGCTGAGCCCTCGTGAGTTCGCGCGACGTCGCCGTAGACAAGTCCTCGTCCGTCGAACCTGAAGGCCCTTCCATGTCTGTGTCTGTCGCCGTCGCTGGCGCAAGCGGCTATGCGGGTGGCGAGCTGCTGCGGCTGCTTTCCGCCCATCCCGAGTTCGAGATCGTCACCGTGACCGCTCACCAGAACGCCGGGCAGCCGCTCTCGGCCGTGCATCCCCATCTCGTCTCGCTGCGTCACCTGGTGTTGCAGGAGACCACTCCCGCCGTGCTGTCAGGCGCCGACGTCGTCTTCCTGGCGCTGCCGCACGGCGCGTCGGGGGCGATCACCGCGCACTTGCCCGACGACGTGCTCGTCATCGACTGCGGCGCCGACCACCGGCTCACCGACCCCGAGGCGTGGGCCACCTTCTACGGCGGCGATTACCACGGCGCCTGGACTTACGGGATGCCGGAGCTGCTGCTCGTGGGCGGCGGCGCCCAGCGGGTGAACCTCGCCGGCGCGACCCGCATCGCCGTGCCCGGCTGCAACGTCACCGCGATCACCCTCGGGTTGGTTCCGGGAATCGCGGCCGGGGTGATCGCCGCCGACGATTTGGTGTCGGTCCTCGCGGTGGGCCCGTCGGGCGCGGGCAAGAGTCTGCGCCATGAACTCCTCGCCGCGGAGCTGCTCGGCTCGGCGTCGGCGTACCAGGTTGGTGGGGTGCACCGGCACATCCCTGAGATCCTGCAGAACCTCGCGGCTGCCGGGGGTGCGAACCCGACCATCTCGTTCACGCCGGTGCTCGTGCCGATGGCGCGCGGCATCCTGGCGACCTCGACGGCGAAGCTCACCGGAAGCGCAACCGCGGTACGGGAGGCGTGGGAGAGTGCCTACGCCGACGAGCCGTTCGTGCACCTGCTGCCCGCCGGAACCTTCCCGAAGTCGGGCGACACGACGGGCGCGAACACCGCGCTCATCGGGCTCGCCGTCGACGAACGGGCGGGGCGGGTCGTCGTCGTGTCGGCGCTCGACAACCTCGTGAAGGGCACGGCGGGCGCCGCCATCCAGTCCGCCAACCTCGCGCTCGGGCTGCCCGAGACGCTCGGCCTTCCCCTCGATGGAGTCGCCCCGTGAGCACCACGTACGCCGACGGGTTCCAGGCCACCGGCATCCCGATCGGACTGAAGTCGTCGGGTAACGCCGACCTCGCCCTCGTCGTCAACACCGGGCCGCGCACCGCAGCCGCTGCGGTGTTCACGAGCAACCGGGCGAAGGCGAATCCGATCATCTGGTCGCAGCGGGTCATCGCCGACGGGACGGTGAGCGCGATCGTGCTCAACGCCGGGGGAGCGAACTGTTTCACCGGATCCGAAGGCTTTCAGACGGTGCACCTCATGGCCGAGGCCGTCGGGGAGGCCCTCAACATCAGCGCGGGCGACGTGCTCGTCTGCTCGACCGGACTCATCGGGATGCAGCTCGATCGCGAGAAGCTGCTGCCCGGCATCGCTGCTGCTGCGGTCGCGCTGAGCCCCAGCGGGGGTGAGGATGCCGCCCGGGCGATCATGACGACCGACACGAAGCCGAAGACGGCGACCCGTGACGGCGACGGCTGGAAGATCGGCGGCATGGCGAAGGGCGCCGGGATGCTCGCGCCCGGGCTCGCGACGATGCTCGTCGTCATCACCACTGACGCCGGCCTGGCGGCCGAACAACTCGACTCCGCCCTCCGGCGTGCGACCCGGGTGAGCTTCGACCGCCTCGACAGCGACGGCTGCATGTCGACCAACGACCAGGTGTCGCTGCTCGCGAGCGGCGCGTCGGGAGTGACGCCCGACCTCGACCTGTTCGCGGCGGTGCTCACCGATGTGTGCATGGATCTCGCGTTCCAACTCCAGCAGGATGCCGAGGGCGCGAGCCACGACATCGTCATCGAGGTCATGGGTGCCGCGACCGAGGAGGACGCCGTCGAGGTGGGCCGTTCCATCGCCCGGAACAACCTCTTCAAGGCCGCTGTGTTCGGCAACGATGCCAACTGGGGCCGGGTGCTCGCCGCGATCGGCACGACGCAGGCCGCCTTTGACCCGTACGACGTCGACGTGCTCATGAACGGCGTGCGGGTATGTGCGAAGGGCGGCCCGGATCGGCCGCGCGAAGAGGTGGACCTGACGCCGCGGCAGCTGCTGCTGCAACTCGAACTGCATGCCGGGCACGCGGGCGCGATCATCCTCACCAACGACCTCACGCACGACTACGTGCACGAGAATTCGGCGTACTCCTCATGACCCCGGAAGAACTCGAAGCTGACGCGCGGGCCGAAGGTGCCGAGATCAAAGCCGGCACTCTCATCGAGAGCCTCGGTTGGTTGAAGCGCTTCTCGGGCAAGATCGTCGTCGTCAAGTTCGGCGGCAACGCGATGGTGAGCCCCGAACTGCAGCGGGCGTTCGCCGAAGACATGGTCTACCTGCGCTACGTCGGTTTGAAGCCCGTCGTCGTGCACGGCGGCGGCCCGCAGATCACGGCGATGCTCGACCGGCTCGGCATCCCGAGCGAGTTCCGAGGCGGCTACCGGGTGACGACCCCCGAGGCGATGGATGTCGTGCGCATGGTGCTCACCGGACAGGTGAGTCGCGAACTGGTCACCCTCATCAACGAGCACGGTCCGCTGGCTTCGGCGATCTCGGGGGAGGACGCCGGGTTGTTCGGCGGGCGTCGGCGAGGTGTGGAGATCGACGGCGAAGCCGTCGACATCGGTCTCGTCGGCGATGTCGTGCAGGTCGACCCCGCTTCGGTACTCGCGGAGGTCGACGCGGGGCGCATCCCTGTCGTCTCGTCGATCGCGCCCGACCTCGACGTGCCTGGCCAGTCGCTCAACGTCAACGCCGACTCGGCCGCCGCCGCGCTCGCGGTCGCGCTCGGCGCCGAGAAGCTCGTCGTGCTCACCGACGTCGCGGGGCTCTACGCCGATTGGCCGAACCGCGACTCGCTCGTGTCGAACATCACGGTGCCGGAACTCACGGCGCTGCTGCCGAAACTGGAGAGCGGAATGATCCCGAAGATGACGGCGTGTCTCGAAGCGGTCGCCGGTGGGGTGCCGAAGGCCGCGATCATCGACGGGCGGCGCCCGCACTCGGTGCTGCTGGAGATCTTCACGGATGCCGGCATCGGCACGGAGGTGGTGGCATGAACGACTTCGGTGGTCGAGTAGCGCCGGAGGCGCGTGTCGAGACCCGCTTCCGCGACGCCATGTTCTCCTACGCGCCGACCCCGCTGAAGGTGCTCGCGCGCGGCGAGGGTGCCCGGGTGTGGGATGTCGACGGCGTCGAGTACCTCGACTTCCTGGCGGGCATTGCCGTCAACGCGCTCGGTCACGCGCATCCGGTGTTCGTGGATGCCGTGAGCCGCCAGGCGGCGACGCTCGCGCATGTCTCCAATTACTTCGCGACCGAGCCGCAGCTGGAACTCGCCGAGCGGCTCAAGCGCCTCACGGGTGGCATCTCAGTGTTCTTCTGCAACTCGGGCACCGAGGCGATGGAAGCCGCCGTCAAGATCGCCCGGCGGACGGGGCGGCCGCGCATCCTCGCCCTCGAGAAGTCGTTCCACGGCCGCACGATGGGCGCGCTGTCGATCACCGGCAAATCCGCGCTGCGCGAGCCGTTCGAGCCGCTGCTGCCGGGGGCGGAGTTCCTGCCGACGACGATCGAGGCGCTCGAAGCCGCGATGGGTCTGGATGTCGCCGCGCTCGTCGTCGAGCCGATCAAGGGCGAGGCGGGGGTGCTCGACCTTCCCGAGGGCTACCTGCTCGCCGCGCGTGAACTGACGACGAAGCACGGCGCCCTGCTCATCCTCGACGAAATCCAGACCGGGGCCGGGCGTACGGGGGAGTGGTTTGCGTTCCAGCACGACCTCCCCGCGGGTGTCGTGCCCGACGTGGTCGCGCTCGCGAAAGGCATCGGCGGTGGATTCCCGATCGGAGCCCTCGTCGCCTTCGGCACGGCGGGCGACATCCTGAAGCCCGGCGACCACGGAACGACGTTCGGCGGCAACCCGCTGGCGACCGCGACCGCGAACGCCGTGCTCGGCGAGATCGAACGCGCCGACCTGGTCGGTAACGCCCGGGCGATGGGGGAGCGCATCCGTGCGGGCCTCGCCGCCCTCGCCCACCCCGCGATCACGGATGTCTCCGGCCGCGGGCTCCTCATCGGGCACGCATCAGGGTCAGCGAGTCCGCTGGTGTGGGCGCACGCAGAGTACCTGAAGCTGTGCCGGTCCATTCGAGAAGGAGAGGTTTTTGATCGGCCGCCGCAGACCGTGGAGCGATACATCGTCAACCGTGTACCGGCGCACCATCTGTCTTGGCGCTTCAACAACAAGGTGCG
>CAZCEE010000168.1:0-5826 GCA_964497165.1 uncultured Schumannella sp.
GTGGGACCAGCGGCGGGCCGCCGTGCAAGACCTCGTACGCCAGGCGTTCAAGCCGGAGTTCGTGAACCGGCTCGACGACATCGTGGTGTTCTCGCCGCTGTCGACCGACGACCTCGGCCAGATCGTCTCGCTCTACATCGACCGGCTCGAGAAGCGGCTCGGCGAACGGCGGCTGCAACTCGCGGTCACCCCTGAGGCGCGGTCGTGGCTCGCCGAGCGCGGCTTCGACCCGATCTACGGGGCCCGACCACTGCGCCGACTCATGCAGCACGAGATCGACGACCGGCTCGCGCGCGCCCTCCTCGGCGGCGACATCCAGGATGGCGACACCGTGAAGGTCGACCTCGCAGGTGACGAACTCACCGTCTCGCGGATGGAGATCGCAGAGCTCTAGGTGTAGCGACCTAGCTGATCTTCACTAGCTCAATGAGGAGCGTTGCCGAGGTCGGGTTGGTTCCCCCGGCCAGAGGAGTGAACGTCAGCGCAGAGACGCTGCTCACGTTGCGCACCGTGAGCACCTCATCGGCTCCCGTCGTTTCGACGAGCGTCGTGACGCTGATCTGACTCGTGCCCGTCGCGCGACCCGCCACCGTGTAGTCGAGCGCTGAGCCATTGAGGGTAAGGGTGAGCTGGCCCGGCTCATCGACGGACACGTGGTAGCTCACGCGGTAGACCCCGGGTGTGGTGAGAACGAAGCTGTCGGCGGACGCCCGGGTGATTGACGTGGTCGTCGTCGGACCGTCCTGCGGGAAGTCGACGTCTTGGCCGATGCCGACCGTGGCGGCGTTGTCCGGCGGCATGAGCGCGAAGAACAAGGCGGAGTCGGTTCCACTCGAGAGGCCGGCGGGACCAGCGGGACCAGCGGGGCCGGTGAGGCCTGTCGCGCCCTGCGGGCCGGTGGCACCCTTGACTCCCGTGCTCGACCCCGCGGGGCCCTGCGGTCCCGCAGCACCGGTGGGACCGGGAGCACCGCTCGGACCCTGTGCACCCGTTTCGCCCTGCGGGCCTGCCGGTCCGACGACGGGCTCCGCCGCGCAACCGGTCAACGGAACAACGATCGCGATCGCGATCGCGACGACAAGGAGACGGGACCTGCGGCTCATGGCGCCCAGCCTAGGGCCCTCGAACCTCGGGTCACAGATTCTCGTCGACGTCGACCTGCCGTGGGACCAGCGGCGGGCCGCCGTGCAAGACCTCGTACGCCAGGCGTTCAAGCCGAGATCGACGACCGGCTCGCGCGCGCCCTGCTCGGCGGCGACATCGGGGACGGCGACACCGTGAAGGTCGACCTCGCGGGTGACGAGCTCACCGTCTCGCGGGATGGAAATCGCGGAGGCTTAGCTCAACCGCAACCGCTTGACGACTTGGGCTAAGTGTATTAGCGTGTGGGCTATGACGCCTCCCCTCGACTCTCGCATCTCCTACGAGGTCGCAGGCGACGGACCTCTCGTCGTCTGCGTTCCCGGCATGGCCGACCTGCGATCCACCTTCCGATTCACCGCCCCCGCGCTCATCGAGGCGGGCTACCGCGTCGCGATCATCGACCTCCGCGGCCACGGCGACAGCGCCACAGACTTCGACCGCTACGACAGCCCCGGCAACGCGGCGGATGTGGCAGCGCTGATCGAACACCTCGGTGGCCCTGCCGTGATCATCGGCAACTCCATGGGCGCGGCCATTGGCACGCTCGTCGCCGCGGACCACCCCGAGCTCGTCGCAGGCCTCGTGCTCGTGGGGCCGTTCGTTCGGAACGGCAAGGCAAGCGGCCTGCTCAAGGCAGTGATGCGCGTGGCGACCTCCGCTCCCCTGGTTGGCTTCACCTGGAAGAGCTACCTGCCCTCCCTCTACAAGGGCACCACGCCGACGGACTTGCCCGACTACTTGGCCTTGGTCGCCGCCGGCGTGAAGGGTCACGAGAAGGCAATCTCCGCGACAATGCGCACCAGCCACGACGTGGCCGAGGCTGCGCTCCCGCGTGTCCAGACCGAGGCGCTCGTCGTGATGGGTGAGCTCGACCCCGACTTCCCCTCGCCCGCGGGCGAGGCGGAGTGGATCGCCGAGCAGCTCGGTGCTGCGGTGCTGATGGTCCCGGATGCCGGCCACTACCCGCACTCCCAGCGACCCGACCTCGTCGTGCCTGCCGTCACGGCCTTCCTCCAGAAGGTCACCAAGCGTGCCTAGGGCCGGAGTCACGACCGCCCGCGTCGTCGAGGAGGCCGAGCTCCTCGCCGATGAGGTCGGCCTCGCCGACGTCACCCTCTCGCAGATCGCGGGACGCCTCGACGTGAAGGTCCCGAGCCTCTACAAGCACGTCGCCGGGCTCGACGCGGTGCACGCGCTCGTGGAGGCCCGGGCGAAGGCCGACCTCGCGGATGCGTTGGGCCGCGCAGCGGTGGGCGTTGCGGGGGACGATGCAGTGGACGCACTGGCCGACGCCTACCGGGACTGGGCGCGGCGTCATCCCGGCCGCTACAGCGCGACGCTCAAGGCGCCCGATCCCGACGATGAACCCGCGCAGGTGGCAAGCGCCCGTGCGGTGCAGGTCGTGTTTGACGCCCTTGCCGGCTACGGGCTGACCGGAGATGACGCGATCGACGCCACCCGCGCCTTCCGGGCCGCGCTGCACGGGTTCGTCTCGCTCGAGGCCGCGGGCGGCTTCGGACTTCCCCAGAATGTCGACCGAAGCTTCCACAAGCTCGTGGATGCGCTCAAGCGGTCGCTGCGCGACTGGGACAAGCTCTGATGCGGCGCGCCCTACTCGTCGCGATCGGCGCACTCTTCGTGCTCTACCCCGCGCTCCGCCCTTGGCACAACGAGACGCTGGCGGAGGGGGCGGCCGCGGCAATGGGGTCGCCACTGTGGGTGGTGTCGCACTCGTTCGCGATGCTCGGCTTCATCCTGCTTCCTGCGGTGCCGATTGTCTTCGCCTGGCACCAGAGTCACGGCCGTCGCACCCTCGTGACCGCCGCGATCGTGCTCTGGCTCGGCGTCGGGCTCGTTCTGCCCTACTACGGCGCGGAGGCGTTCGCGCTCAACGCCGTCGCCACTCTCGGCGGCACCGACCTCATCACGGTGGCCGACGCGATTCGCTTCGGGCCGGTTCAGGGCATCTCGTTCCTGCTCGGTCTGGTCCTCGTCGCGGTGGGCGCGGTGCTCACCGCGGTCGGCCTCGCCAAGGCACACCCCTGGTGGTTCGGCGTGGCGTTCGCGGCGGGATTCGTGCTCTTCGGTCCGCAGTTTGCCGGTCCGCCCGCCGTCAGAATTGCCCACGGAGTGCTCATCGGCATCGGCTGCCTCATCATCGCGGGGGCGAGCTTAGGCGAGAGCCGGGATGACCTCGCGCTCGAACAGCTCGACGCCTGAGCGGTCGTAGGCCGACTCCGGGAAGTAGTGGATCGCGTAGCCGAGCCCCAGCTCGCGGCGCTCGCGCAGCACCTCGACGATCTGCTCGGGCGTGCCCGCGAATCCCTCTTTGCTGCCCGGTCGGCGATACTGGGCGACGAGGTTCGCCGCCCCCTCGGCGCCCAGGTGCGGCACGAGGCGGGCCTCGACCGCGTCAATGCGGTCGCGCACTTCGGCTTCGGTCGCACCGATGATCGTGTTGAAGTTGCTCGAGCGCGTGATCGCCTCGAAGTCGGTGCCGTGCTTCTCGCAGTGGCCCCGCAGAATCTCACTCTTGCGGGCGAACTCATCCGGTCCGCCGTTGAAGTTCGTGTACTGCGCGTGCTGCGCCGCGATCCGCAGCGTCACCTTCTCGCCGCCGCCGGCGATCCAGAGCGGGATGCCGCCCTCCTGTACCGGCAGCGGGCGCACGATGGCGCCGTTGACCCGATAGTGCTCGCCGTTCAGGTCGGCGTATCCGCGCTCCCACGCCTGCCGCATGATCTGCACCCCCTGGTCGAGCATCCGCAATCGCTCCGGAGCCTCGGGAAACCCGTAACCGTAGGCCCGCCACTCGTGCTCGTACCAGCCGGCGCCGATGCCCATCTCGAGCCGCCCGCCGGAGACGTGGTCGACGGTCGCGGCGACCTTCGCGAGGTACACCGGGTTGCGGTAGGCCATGCAGGTGCACATCTGGCCGATGCGGATGCGATCGGTCACCGCGGCGAACGCCGACATCAGGGTCCACGCCTCGTGAGTGGCTTCCTCGCTCGGCACGGGCGTCGTGTGGAAGTGGTCGTAGACCCAGAGCGACTCCCACGGCCCTGCCTCGGCCGCGAGAGCGAGCTGCTTCATGGTCGCCCAGTGCAGCTCGGGAGGGATGCCGACCAGGTCGAAGCGCCAGCCCTGCGGAACGAAGATGCCGAATCTCATGCCTCGAAGCTACTTCCCCGTGGTGCAGGCGCATGTGCATGCTAAAATGAGAGCATGGTTGCCATCCAGGTACGCGACGTTCCGGACGACGTGCGCGACGCATTGGCGGCAGAGGCCGACGCGCGGGGGCAGTCGTTGCAAGTCTTTCTCTCCGAGGTGCTGGAGCGCGAGGCGAGGCTGGCGAGAAACCGCGCGTGGCTCACCGAGATTCGCGACGCGCCGATCGCTCGCGTCGAATCCGAAGTCGGCACGGCGGAGCTGATCCGTCAACAGCGTGAGGATCGCACCGCGCACCTGCTAGATGTCGCGACCGAGCCCGAGCCAGCGCGGTGACGATCGTCGTCGACGCGTCGGCAGTGACCGAACTCGTGGTCGTGAGCGATCCGACGCGACGGGCTTCCGTGGTCGAAGCCATCGGAGACGACGCGCACTGGATGGCGCCCGAGCATCTTCTCGTCGAGGTGGTGAGTGCCCTCAGAGGGCGATGGCTGGGTGGTCACCTGTCGAAGTCGGACTTCGAGAAAGCAGTGGCGACGGTTGCGAGGTTCGAGTTCGACATCTGGCCGACGCCGCCGCTGTTGCCACGAATCGTCGAACTCGCGGCCAATGCGAGCGCATACGACGCGGCCTATCTCGCGCTCGCCGAGGAGCTCGGGTGCCCCCTCGTGACGGCCGACGGGAAGCTCGCGAGCGTCCCCGGCATCCGGTGCCGAGTGGTCGGCGGGGGCGACGGGTAGTTTTGACGGGTGCACGCGACCCTCATCCACGGTGACCACGACATCCGCTTCGAAGAGGTACCCGACCCGGTGCTTCTGACCGGCGACGACGCGATCGTGCGCGTCGTCGCGGCGTGCGTGTGCGGGTCGGACCTCTGGCCATATCGCGGGGTGACGAGGGCGAGCGGCCGCATCGGCCACGAGTTCATCGGAATCGTCGAACAGGTCGGCGCCGGGGTGGCGCTGGTCAAGGTCGGCGACTTCGTGATCGCGCCGTTCTATGTGTGCGACTTCACCTGCGTGAACTGCCGCAACGGGTTCTCGACCTCGTGCCTGCAGGGGAGCTGGTGGGGTGGAGACGACCGCGCCGGGCACCCGGCCGACGGCGGGCAGGGCGAGCTGATTCGGGTTCCACTCGCCGACGGCACCCTCGCGGTCGTGCCCGGACCGGTGGATGACGCGCTCATCCCGCACCTGCTGACGCTCTCCGACGTGATGGGCACCGGTCACCACGCCGCCGTCTCGGCGGGGGTGCAGCCGGGAGACACCGTCGTCGTCGTCGGTGACGGAGCGGTGGGGCTGTGCGGCGTTCTGGCGGCGTCCCGCCTCGGCGCAGGTCGCATCGTCGCGATGTCGCGGCACGAGTCACGCGCCGCCCTCGCCCGGGAACTCGGGGCGACGGATGTCGTCGCCGAGCGCGGGGAGGACGGCATCCGGGTCATCCGCGAGATGTTCGACGGTGTCGGCGCCGACCGGGTGCTGGAATGTGTCGGCACCGAGGAGTCGATGCGGCAGG
>CAZCEE010000169.1:0-5766 GCA_964497165.1 uncultured Schumannella sp.
ACTCGTGTGCCGGAACTCTTCGCGCGCGTGCGGGTTCGAGATGTGCACCTCGACGAGCGGGATGCCGGCCGCCGTCACGAGCTTCGCCGCGTCGCGCAGGGCGTAGCTGTAGTGGGTGAACGCGGCCGGATTGAGGATGACCGGGGTCACGGTGTCGACCGCTTCGTGCAACCAGCCGATCAGCTCAGCCTCGTCGTCGGTCTGCCTCAGCTCGATTTCGGTGCCTTCGGCCGCCTTCTCTGCCAGCAGGACTCGCAGAGCCGACAGGTCTTGCGCACCGTACACGTCGGGTTCGCGGCTTCCGAGCCGACCCAGGTTCGGCCCGTTCAACACCAGCACGCGCGACATGCTCCGAGGTTACCGGTCCCTCCGGGAGCCGGGATCCGGCTCCACCGCCATTCATGCGCGCCAATTCGCGCGGATGAACGCTTCCCGTGGACGAAATGGCGCGGATGAACGGAAGCACGAACCCCGCAGCGGTCAGCTCTCGGCGACGTTCTGGTAGGCGAGGAAGAGCAGCGACTCGTCGGGGCCCTCGAGGGTGGTCGGGCGACCGATGCCGTCGAGCACGATGAAGCGCAGCATCCCGGCACGCGCCTTCTTGTCGCGCTGCATCGTCGCGAGCAGTGTCTTCCACCGTGCGGCCGGGTAGGTCGTGGGCAGCGAGAGCGACGTCAGGATGCTGCGGTGGCGGTCGACGGCCTCGTCGGAGAGGTTGCGGGTCAACCGGGAGAGTTCGGCAGCGAACACCATCCCGATGGCCACAGCGGCGCCGTGCCGCCACTGGTAGCGCTCGGCGTGTTCGATCGCGTGGGCGAGGGTGTGCCCATAGTTGAGGATCTCGCGCAGGCCCTGCTCGGTGAAATCCTCACCGACGACCCGCGCCTTCACGCCGATCGAGAGTTCGACGACGCGCCGGAACTGCGGTGTGCGGGGATCGGTGGCGGCGTCGACATCCGCCTCGATGATGTCGAGAATCTCGGGTTCGGCGATGAATCCGGCCTTCACGATCTCAGCGAACCCGGCGAGGATCTCGTTCTTCGGCAGAGCGTCGAGGGTTTCGAGGTCGCACAACACTGCCCGTGGCGCGTGGAAGGCGCCGACGAGGTTCTTGCCTTCGGCCGTGTTGATGCCGGTCTTGCCGCCGACGGCGGCATCCACCATGCCGAGCACCGTCGTCGGGATCTGCACGACGTCGACGCCGCGCAACCACGTGGCGGCGACGAAGCCAGCGAGGTCGGTCGTCGCTCCCCCGCCCAAGCCGATCACGGCATCCGTTCGAGTGAAGTCGGTCTGGCCCATGACGCCCCAGCAGAACGCCGCCACCTCGACGCGCTTGGCGTTCTCGGCATCCGGCACCTCGGCGAGGTAGACCTCGTAGCGGCCCGAAAACTGCTCGCGCAGCGCCTCGGCTCGCGCGCTCAGCGTCGGTGCGTGCACGATCAGCAGCTTCGCCGTCTTCGGCGAAAGCACCTCGGGCAGCCGCCCGATCAGCTCACGCCCAACGAGCACGTCGTAACCGGGGGTGCCCGCGACATGAATCGTCGTCACTGAGTCGTCAGCCATGCCGCCACCTCGTTCGCCATCTCGTCGTTCGGGCGGTGCGAGGTGTCGAACGTCGCATCCGCAAGCCGGTTGTAGATCTCCCACCGCGGAGCGTTGAGCTCGACCCAGTCCTGCACCCCGTTGCGCACGAGCGGCCGGTCGGTGTCGCCGACCAACCGACGACTTACCGCTTCCGGCGAGATCGTGAGCAGCACGACCCGATGTGCGGCGAGATCGCTTTGCGTGTCGGGATTGAGCACCGCCCCACCGCCGACCGACAGGATGCCTTCGCCCTGGAGCGCGCGGCGCACCGTCTCGCGTTCGATCGCACGGAAGTGCGATTCACCGTGATCGCGGAAGATCTGCGGGATGGGACCGTGCTCAGCGACGATCATCCTGTCGGTGTCGGCGAACGGCAGGCCGAGCACTCGCGCGACGCGCTTTCCAAGACGCGACTTGCCCGCCCCGCTCGGTCCGATGAAGACGATCACGTCACTCCGCGGCGGACGCCGGCGCGGTACGCAGCGCGTCGGGGATGGCCGCGAGGTAGCTCGCGAGGTTACGGCGGGTCTCGGCGATCGAGTCGCCGCCGAACTTCTCGAGCATCGCGTTCGCCAGTACGAGCGCCACCATCGCCTCCGCAACGACCCCTGCCGCCGGGACGGCACAGACGTCAGACCGTTGGTGGTGCGCCTCGGCGGCTGCGCCTGTCGCCACATCGATGGTGCGAAGGGCGTGCGGCACCGTCGAGATCGGCTTCATCCCGGCGCGCACGCGCAACAGGGTGCCCGTCGACATCCCGCCCTCGATGCCCCCGGCACGATCGGAGAGCCGAGTGATGCCGTCGGCGCCGATCACCAGCTCGTCGTGGGCGGCCGAGCCGGGTCGGGTGGTCGTCGTGAACCCGTCGCCGACCTCGACGCCCTTGATGGCCTGGATGCTCATGAGCGCTCCGGCGAGTTGCGAGTCGAGTCGGCGGTCCCAGTGCACGTAGCTGCCGAGTCCGGGCGGAAGACCGAATGCGAGCACCTCGACGACGCCGCCGAGGGTGTCGCCGGCGTCGTGGGCCTCATCGACCCGCGCGACCATCGCGGCGGAGGTCACGGCGTCGAAACAGCGCAGCGGGTCGGCGTCGAGTGCGTCGACATCGTCGGCGATCGGCAGCGCCGAGCCGTCGGGCACGCGCACGTCGCCGATCGCGAGGGTGTGGGCGACCAGCCGGATGCCGAGCTCGCCGAGGAAGGCCCGGGCCACCGCACCGAGCGCGACGCGGGCGGCCGTCTCGCGGGCGCTGGCGCGTTCGAGCACGTTGCGCGACTCCTCGAAGTCGTACTTCTGCATGCCGACGAGGTCAGCATGGCCGGGCCGCGGACGGGTGAGCGGAGCCCCCCGGCCTTTCGGCAAGTTTTCGAGGTCGACCGGCTCGGCACTCATCACGTCGACCCAGCGCGGCCACTCGGTGTTGCCGACGCGGAGGGCGATCGGCGAGCCCATGGTGAGGCCGAATCGGATGCCGCCCGAGATGTCGAGAACATCCTCTTCGAACTTCATCCGCGCGCCGCGCCCGTAGCCGAGCTTCCGACGCTGAAGGTCCGCCTGAATCGCGGCCTTCGACACGGGAACGCCGGCGGGCATCCCCTCAAGGATCGCCACCAGTTCGGGGCCGTGCGACTCCCCCGCGGTCAACCAGCGCAGCATGACTACCATTCTTTCCAGGTCGGCTCAGTCTTCCAGCTTCAGGCCGACCGATTCGCGCATCGCGTCGATCACGGCGTGCTCGTCGGCGAGTTCGCCGCCCTCGACGCCGGTGACGAAGATGCGAACCTGTTCGATCGCCTGATGCAACAGCATCTCGAGACCGCTCACGACGAGCCCGTCACGTTCCGACCAGCGCGCGGCGCGCGGCGTCGGCCACGGGTCGTAGGGAACTTCCATGAGCACGTCACCGAGATCGGCGTCGGCAACGTCGTCGGGGTCGATGTCGCCCGGCAGGGTGTTGATGACGAGGTCGGAACGCACCGGTACGTGCGACCCGTAGAGCCGCCACTCGGTGTGCACGCCGAGCCGGTCGCCAAGCCGCTCCAACGCCGCGATGCCGTCGAGGCTGCGTCCGGAGATGAGCACCCGCGACGCCCCGAGCCGCGATGCCGCGAAGAATGCCGACGCGGCGGTGTTGCCGGTTCCGATGATGTGAACGGTGTCGACGTCGGAGACTCCGTGATCCCCGAGCGCGCCGACGAGTCCCGCGACGTCGGTGTTGAAGCCACGTGGGCCGTCCGGGCCGAGGAGCAGCGTGTTCGCGGCCCCCGTGATCTCGACGAGATCGGTGCGAGCGGTGAGCAGCGGCAACACTTCACGTTTGAGCGGCATGGTGAGCGAAAGCCCGAGCCACGTGTCGTCGAGGCCCTCGAGAAAGCCGGCGAGGGCTCCCGAGGCCACGTCCATCCGGGTGTACCGCCAGGGCAGGCCGAGAACGGCGTACGCCGCCGCGTGCAGGTCGGGCGACCGCGAGTGCTCGATGGGCGAGCCCAGCACCGCGAGGTACCGCTCGGCGGTCAGCACGCGGGGTGGGAGGTCTCGCTGCACCAGGCGCGCAGCTGTTCGACACCCTGTTCGTGCTGGGCGACCGTCTCTGAGAACAGCGTCTCCCCGGTGTCGAGGTTGATCGTCACGAAGAAGATCCACGGACCGTCGACGGGGTTGAGCGCTGCCTCGATGGCGAGGTCACCGACGCCCGCGATCGGGCCGATCGGCAGACCGTCGTGCGTGTACGTGTTGTACCCGTTGACGGCTTCGAGCTGTTCGGCGGTGCTGAACGCGGAGTCCTGCGCGTCGTCGCCGTACTGCGCCGTCGAGTCCATCTCGAGACGCATCTGGATCGCGAGGCGGTTCTGGATGACCCGCGACACTTTGTAGAAGTCGTCGGCGATCCGCGCCTCGCGCTGGATGATCGACGCCGTCGTGAGCACCTCGTTGCGGTCCTCGGGGGCGACGCCGGCCGCATCGAGCGACTCGAACGTGCGGTTCACGAGCTGCTGGATGATGTCGCGCGCGGTCACACCCGGGTCGAACTGGTAGGTCGCGGGGAACAGGTACCCCTCAAGACTCACCGCCTCGTCCGGCAGGCCGTAGGAGGTGTAGTCGGCGATCGCGGCCTCGAAGTCCTCCTCGGCGATCCCGGTGCCTGCCGAGAGCAGTTCGACATACGACGACAACGTGAGACCTTCTCGGATGACCGCGGAGTTCACCTTGCGGTTGGCTTCGTCGAGAAGTGCATCCAGTGCCGACTGCGCGCTCATCTCCTCTTGCAGCGCGTAGGTGCCGGGAATGAAGTTGGGCTGCTCGTCGAGGCCCAACAGCAGTTCGTAGAACGCCTCATAGGTCATCGTGACGCCGGCTTCGTGCAAGGTCGTCGCGATGTCAGCCCCGATCTGGCCCGACGAGATCGTCACGTCGACTTCGGTGCCGTTGCCGTCACCGACGTAGTCGATCGGCAATTCCCACCCCATGACTTCACGCACCTGATCCTCGAACAGAATCCAGGCGGTGGCCGCACCTCCGCCGACGAGCGCGAGAACCGAGACGAGAACGATCACCAGGGCGATCAGCCCCCGCCGGCGCTTCTTCGGCGGCTTCGTTTCGGAGTTCTTCGGCGGCTTTACTCCGGAGCCACCGCGCCGTGCGGCGTTCTCTTCTTGCTCCCGAAGCTGCCGACGGGTGAGCGCTTCAGGCATGGCCCCCCCGGTCGTCGGGGCGGGCTGTTGTGCGCGCGCTTCGGCGGCCGCGACGGCGAACGGGTCGTCGGCACGCACCCCCGGAAGGCCGGACGAAGTCTCGGGCGCCGCCGACGGTCGGCTCGCGTTCGCGGGGTCGTCTGCCGGACGAAAGATCTCATCCCAGCTGGGTTCGTTCGCCAACTCTCAGCCTTCTGGATCGGGATCGACGACGGTACCGGGCGGGCGGCCCGCCGAGCGCTCGGAGTCGAGGGCGTTCTGCAGAATGATAACAGCGGCAACCTGGTCGATCACGGGACGCGAGCCCTTGGTGCGTCGCCCCGCGGCGTGCAGAGCGCGCTGCGCAGAGACCGTGGAGAGTCGCTCGTCGACGAGCCGCACCGGCACCCCGATCCAGCCCGCGACGGCGGTCGCGAACTCGCGGGCGTCGGTCGTCGATGCCGTGTCGCCGCCGCGCAGCGTCAGCGGCAGCCCGATCACGATCTCG
>CAZCEE010000170.1:0-5711 GCA_964497165.1 uncultured Schumannella sp.
GACGCGGGGAGGCGAGCGGGAGCGCGCTCATGCTGCGAGTTTCCGGAGTCGTTCGGCGGCGCGCAGCCGCACCGGCGTCGCGCGGGGGTTTCGGGCCTTCTCGGCGTCGCTCGCTAGCTCGGCGCCGCGCACGAGGAGCTTGAACTCGGGCGCGTGTTCGGGCAGTTCGACCGGCAGCCCGCGGGGAGCGGTCGAGGTGGACCGCGCGGCGAACTCGCGCTTCACGATGCGGTCTTCGAGCGACTGATACGCGAGCACGACGATGCGTCCCCCGACCTCGAGCGCGGCGAGGGCGGCGGGGATCGTTCGCGCGAGAACGTCGAGTTCGGCGTTGACCTCGACCCGAAGGGCCTGGAAGACCCGCTTCGCCGGGTGGCCGGCGTTCTTGACCGCAGCGGGCGTCGCCGCCTGAAGGAGGTCGACGAGCTGCGCAGAGGTCTCAATCGGCGCGAGTGCCCGCGCTTGCACGATCTTGCGGGCGTACCGGGCGCTGAGCTTCTCTTCGCCGTACTCGAAGAAGATGCGGCGGAGGGCTCCCTCGTCGTACTCGGCGATGATCCGGGCGGCGGTGAGCGGTGCGGTCGGGTCCATCCGCATGTCGAGCGCGGCGTCGCGGGCGTACGAGAAGCCCCGGTCGACGCGGTCGAGCTGCATCGACGAGACACCGAGGTCGTAGAGAATGCCGGCAACGCCCGGGATGCCGAGATCCGCGAGCACGGTCGGAAGCGCATCCGATACGGCGTGAACGAGGTGCGTCCGGTCGGCGAACGGCTTCAGCCGCTCCCCCGCCAGGCGCAGGGCCTCGGGATCCCTGTCGATCCCGACCAGGGTGAGTTCGGGGAAGCGGCGCAGAAACGCTTCGGCGTGCCCACCGAGGCCGAGCGTGCCGTCGACGAGCACCGCGCTGGGACGCTCGAGGGCCGGGGCGAGCAGTTCGAGGCAGCGCTCGAGCATCACCGGGGTGTGGAGGGCGTCGTCGGACGCAGACGTTGAGTGAGTCATGGGAGGAGGGGCCTGGCCCTCGAACCTGATCCCCATCCGCTGCGACCTGGCTCCGGGGAAGTGAGCCAGGGTGCGCGGCTGAGGGTCGGGTTCGAGGGATCAGAAGAGGCCCGCGATCACCTCCCCGTCGGCGGCGGCGTAGCCGGATTCGGTCGCGGTGTAGAACTCGTCCCACGCGGCGGAATCCCAGATCTCGGCCCGCGTGCCGGCGCCGATCATCGTGAGCTCGCGATCGAGGCCCGCATACTCCCGGAGCATCGACGGCACGGTGACGCGCCGTTGCTTATCGGGGATCTCCTGCGTCGCGCCGGAGAGGAAGAGGCGGATGTAGTCCCGCCCCTCCTTGGTCGTGACGGGCGCGGTGCTCATGCGTTCGTGGACCTTCTCAAACTCACGGTCGGAGTACACGAAAACGCAACGGTCCACGCCGCGGGTCATGACGAGTCCGCCGGAGAACTCGTCCCAGAACTTGGCGGGGAGGATGACGCGGCCCTTTTCGTCGAGCTTGGGCGCGAAGGTGCCGAGCAACATGCGGCCCACCCCCTCACTTCTCCGGCCAGACGTCTGAGGTTCCTCCACATTACTCCACTTTCCTCCCTTAGCAACCATTTTCCGCCACTCACCCTCCCTTTGGGGCCACGGCGCTCCCCGGGCGCGCAACGAAAAAGGCCGACCCGAAGGTCGGCCTGAAGAGGAAAGGATGTGGCTGGCGTCAGTCCTCGGTGTCGCGGCGCTGCTCCCAGCGCTCGCCGAGCGTGTCCATGAAAGTCGGGCGACGGGGCGCGTCGGACGCGTCACGGGGGACGGTGAGTCGGCGCGGCGGGGCGAACCCGAGCAGCGCTCCCACGAACATCACGGCGAATCCGAGGACGCCGACGAGCGGCTGCTGCACGACGACGCCGACGATGAGAAGCACGATGCCGATGACCCCGGCAAGAATGGCGAGCGCGATCGCCGTGTAGTTGGCGCGCCCACGAGCGCCCACCTTGGCGACATCGTCCGCGTCGTGGTGGTAGAGGCTGCGCTCCATCTCATCGAGGAGGCGCTGCTCCTGCTCAGAAAGTGGCATTGTGAACTCCTTGACCGCGAGAAGCTCATTGTAGGCCGCTCGCACGCGGATAAGGTAGGCGCGTGCCTGAGAGTCCGCGGTTAGTGGACCTGGTCCAAACCCGCCTCGACGGCTTCCTTGCGGAACGCGGGGCCGAATTGCGCGGCATCTCGCCCGACCTCGACGTCGTCGACGACTGCGCCCGACGGCTCCTCGCCGGTGGGAAACGGTTCCGCGCGCTGTTCTGCTACTGGGGCTGGCGGGCCGTCAGCGCCCACGCCAGCGAGTTCGACCCGCTCGAGGACGAGGCCGCCGACGCCGATCTCGACGCGATCGTGTCGATCGCGGCGGGGCTGGAAACGTTCCATGCGGCCGCGCTCGTGCACGACGACATCATGGACAACTCCGACCTGCGCCGCGGTCAGCCGAGCGTGCACCGGGCTTTCGCGCTCGTGCACGGCGAACGGGGTTGGGACGGCTCGCCCGACGCCTACGGGCTCTCCGCCGCGCTTCTGCTCGGCGATCTGCTGCTCGGCTGGAGCGACGAACTGGTGGATGCCGGCGTCGCCGCCGCCGACAACGTCGCCGCCGGTCGGGCCGCGCGCGCCGTGTTCGCCCGCATGCGCACCGAGGTGACGGCCGGTCAGTATTTGGACATCTTCGAGGAGACGGCCTGGCGCGCCCTTCCCGAGGAGGAGCACCTGTCTCGGGCCCAGCGGGTCATCGTCTACAAATCGGCGAAGTACAGCGCGGAGGCGCCGCTCGTGATCGGGGGCTCGCTCGCCGATGGGTCGCTCGCGCAGCTCGCGGCGCTCCGCGAGTTCGGGCTGCCACTGGGTATCGCGTTCCAGCTTCGCGACGATCTGCTCGGCGTGTTCGGCGACCCGACAGTGACCGGCAAGCCGGCGGGCGACGACCTGCGTGAGGGCAAGCGCACGGTGCTCGTCACGTTGGTGCGACAGAAGCTGCCCGCATCCGCCGCTCGCGTCTTCGACGAGCTGCTCGGCGACCGCACCCTGGATGCCGACCAGATCGCGATGCTACAGACCGCCGTGCGTGACAGCGGAGCAGTCGAACACGTTGAGCGGGTCATCGCCCACCACCTCGACCAAGCCCGCGCCGCCCTTGCCGAAGCCCCGCTCGCCCGCAGCGCCCGCGACGAACTGACTGCGCTCGCCGACGCCGTCACCACAAGAACCTTCTAGGGGTCCCGCTCGTGAGGCGCGGGACTCAGAACCCTAAGGCCTGAGCGACTCTTCGAACCTCGGCCTTACGACCCGCCCGCAGCGCGTCGATCGGCGCAACCCCCCCGAGCAACTCGTTGTCGGCGAGCATCCAGTTCATCGCTTCGTCGTCGCTGAATCCGGAATCGTGGAGGACGATGACCGTTCCGCGGACTTCGTGGAGCGGTTCGCCGTCTTTGATGAAGTCGGCGGGGACCTTGAACACTCCGTCGATCCGAGCGCCGGGGAGCGAGTGCTCCTCGATGAGTCGACGCACGCGCCCCGTGGGGACGCCGATCAGTTCGACGAGTTCGGGGACGGTCAGCCAGGTCCGCGGGGCGGGTGCGGTCACCCCCCTAGCGTGCCACGCTTAAATGTTTCCGGCTTGTAAACTGCAGCAACTCTCGTCACGTTGGTTGACACGGGTGTACAGCTGTGTCAGCGTGGGGAGGAGTGCCGACACGAATCCTCGGGGGGCTGAGGAGATTGAGGCGGAGATGACGGACGTTCGCGACGCGGAGGACACCCCGCGACCCCTGTTCCCGGGATTGGTGTCCTCGGACCCGACTCCGGCCGGCGCCCGCCACCGCGGGCAACGTCGACGCACCCCTCTGGGCGAGGGCTTCCGCAAGACACTCCCGTTCGTCGTCGCGAGCGCGATGACCATGGGCCTCAACCTGACGGGCCCGGTGGAGCCCGTTTCGGCCGCCCCCAAGAAGCCCGCCAAGCCGAAGGCCGACTTCAGCTCCTCGATGCGCAGTCTCATCGGCGTCGCCACGCGCGTCGCGGCCGGTGGCGGGAGCGCAGCCGCTGCCTCCTCCTACACCGTTCAGGCCGGCGACACCGTGGCAGCAATCGCCGGGCGGCACGGACTCTCCACGGCATCCGTCCTCGCCCTCAACGGCCTCGGCTGGAAGTCGCTCATCTTCCCCGGTCAGGTTCTCAAACTGGCGGCCGGCGCGAGCCTCGCCCCCGTCTCCGCCCAGGAGGGCGGCCGCTACACGATCGCGCGAGGCGACACGATCTCGCGGATCGCCGCGCGCTTCGGCGTTCCGGTGGAGTCTGTGCTGAGCGTCAACGGCCTCGGCTGGTCGAGCATCATTTACCCCGGTCAGACGATCGCCATCCCCGCGGTCTCCGCGCCGGCGGCGCCCGAGATCGAGCTGGTCTCGGCGACCACGCCTGCAGCGCCGACCGCTCCCCCGGCGCCGACGTCGAGCTACACGATCCAGTCCGGTGACACCATCTCATCGATCGCCGCCCGATTCGGCGTGACGACGCAGGCAGTTCTCGACGCGAACGGACTCACGGCGTCGAGCATCATCTACCCGGGCCAGACCCTCGTCATGCCCGCAGCCGGCGGCTCGTCAGCGGGGGGCGCCTCGAACGGCTCGGTCACGACCCTCACCGCCGAGCAGGAGGGGAACGCGCGGATCATCATCCAGGTCGGGCGTGAGCAAGGTGTGCCCGACTACGGCATCATCATCGCGCTCGCCACCGCGATGCAGGAGTCGAGCCTCCGCAACATCAACTACGGCGATCGCGACTCGGTCGGCCTGTTCCAGCAGCGCACCAGTACCGGGTGGGGAACGATCGACGAGATCATGAACCCGTACCACTCGGCCTACCTCTTCTACCAGGGCCGCAGCGGCTACACCCGGGGTCTGCTCGACATCTCCGGTTGGCAATCGATGGCCCTCACCGTCGCCGCGCAGAAGGTTCAGGTCTCGGCCTACCCCAATGCGTATGCGAAGTGGGAGACGAGCGCGCGCGCCTGGTTCGCCGCGCTGGCCTGACTTCCAGCGAGGCCTGACTTCCAGGGAGGCCTGACTTCACAGATCAGGCTGATCCTGCGCCTATCGGGTGTCCTCCCAGGCTCGCGGGTTCAGCGAACCTAGAATCCGAGGGTGAGTGTCAACGCCACCGATCCGATGATCGGCCGGCTCATCGATGGCCGGTACCAGGTACGCTCACGCATCGCCCGAGGCGGGATGGCGACGGTCTATCTCGCGACCGATCTGCGCCTCGAGCGCCGCGTGGCGGTCAAAGTCATGCACGGGCACCTCGCGGACGACAGCCAGTTCAAGCAGCGGTTCATCCAGGAGGCGCGCAGCGCAGCCCGGCTCGCGCACCCGAACGTCGTCAACGTCTTCGACCAGGGGCAGGACAGCGAGTCCGCCTACCTCGTCATGGAGTACCTGCCTGGCATCACCCTGCGTGACTTGCTCGAGGAGTACGGCTCCCTCACGCCACAGCAGATGATCGACATCACCGAGGCCGTACTCGCCGGCCTCGGCGCCGCGCACAAGGCCGGCATCCTGCATCGTGATCTGAAGCCCGAGAACGTGTTGCTCGCCGACGACGGACGCATCAAGATCGGCGACTTCGGCCTCGCCCGGGCGACATCGGCGAACACCGCGACGGGCGCCGCACTGCTC
>CAZCEE010000171.1:0-5708 GCA_964497165.1 uncultured Schumannella sp.
CGGCAAGCGCGTCGACTACTCGGGCCGTTCGGTCATCATCGTCGGCCCGCAGCTGAAGCTGCACCAGTGCGGTCTGCCCAAGCAGATGGCGTTGGAGCTGTTCAAGCCGTTCGTGATCAAGCGCCTCATCGACCTGTCGCACGCGCAGAACATCAAGAGCGCCAAGCGCATGGTCGAGCGGTCGCGCCCGCAGGTCTGGGACGTGCTCGAGGAGATCATCCGCGAGCGCCCCGTTCTGCTCAACCGCGCGCCCACGCTGCACCGTCTCGGCATCCAGGCGTTCGAGCCGCAGCTCGTTGAGGGCAAGGCCATCCAGCTTCACCCGCTCGTCTGCGCGGCGTTCAACGCCGACTTCGACGGTGACCAGATGGCCGTGCACCTGCCGCTGTCGGTCGAGGCTCAGGCCGAGGCCCGCATCCTGATGCTCGCCAGCAACAACATCCTGAAGCCGTCCGACGGTCGTCCGGTGACCCTGCCGTCGCAGGACATGATCATCGGCCTGCACCACCTGACCACGGTCAAGGTGGGTGCAACCGGTGAGGGCCGCGCGTTCTCGAGCGTCGCCGAGGCGATCCTCGCGATGGACCAGCACTCGCTCGACCTCAACGCCGTCGTGCGCATCCGGGTCGAGGGCGTGTTCTACGCCGAAGGCGAAGTGCCCGAGGGTCACGTGCAGGGCTCGCAGGTGCTGCTGACGACCTCACTCGGTCGCGCGCTGTTCAACGAGACGCTGCCGGTGGACTACCCGTACGTCGAAGCCGTCGCCGACAAGGGCAAGATCTCGGCGATCGTCAACGACCTCGCGGAGCGCTACCCCAAGGTCGAGGTCGCCGCGGCTCTGGACCGCATCAAGGACGCCGGGTTCCACTGGGCGACCCGGTCCGGTGTCACCGTCGCGCTCTCCGACATCATCACCCCGAAGGACAAGCCCGAGATCATCGCGAAGCACGAGAAGCGTGCCTCGAAGGTGCAGGGCGAGTACGACAAGGGTCTGATCGACGACGGTTCGCGCCGTCGGGAGCTCATCGAGATCTGGACCGAGGCCACCAACGAGGTCGCCGCGTCCATGCAGGCGGCGTACACCGAAGGCAACAACATCTTCCGGATGGTGTCGTCGGGTGCCCGTGGTAACTGGCTGCAGGTTCGTAACATCTCGGGGATCCGCGGCCTGGTCGCGAACCCGAAGGGTGAGACCATCCCGCGTCCGATCATCTCGTCGTACCGCGAGGGCCTGTCGGTTGCCGAGTACTTCATCGCCACCCACGGTGCCCGCAAGGGTCTCGCCGACACCGCTCTGCGTACCGCGGACTCCGGCTACCTGACGCGTCGACTCGTCGACGTCGCCCAGGATGTCATCATCCGCGAAGACGACTGCGGCACGACGAAGGGCCTCGACCTCACGATCGCGGCGATCGTCGACGGTGAGCTGGTGCGCGACGCGAACGTCGAGAACGCGGTCTACGCGCGCTCGCTCGCCGAGGACGCGCTGGATGCCAAGGGCAAGGTTGTCGCCGAAGGCGGCTCGGATGTCGGCGACGTGCTGATCGAGAAGCTGATCGATGCCGGGGTGGAGACCATCAAGGTGCGCTCGGTGCTGACCTGCGAGAGCGCCGTCGGCGTGTGCGCGGCGTGCTACGGCCGCTCGCTCGCGACCGGCAAGCTCGTCGACATCGGCGAAGCGGTGGGCATCATCGCTGCGCAGTCGATCGGTGAGCCCGGCACGCAGCTCACGATGCGTACCTTCCACCAGGGCGGCTCCGCCGGTGCGGACGACATCACGCAGGGTCTGCCGCGTGTCACCGAACTGTTCGAGGCGCGCACCCCGAAGGGCGCTTCGCCCATCGCGGAGTCGGCGGGTCGCATCGAGATCGAAGACACCGAGAAGCAGCGCCGCATCATCCTCACGCCCGACAACGGCGACGAGGTGAAGGCCTACCCGGTGCTCAAGCGTTCGACTCTGCTCGTCGAAGACGGTCAGCACGTCGAGCTCGGCCAGCAGTTCGTGGTCGGCAACCTCGACCCGAAGGAAGTTCTCCGGGTGCAGGGCAGCCGAGCCGTGCAGAAGCACCTCGTCGACGGCGTGCAGGGCGTGTACCGCTCGCAGGGTGTGCCGATTCACGACAAGCACATCGAGGTCATCGTGCGGCAGATGCTGCGCAAGGTCACCGTCGTCGATCACGCCGACACCGACCTGCTTCCGGGTGAGCTCGTCGACCGTTCGAAGTACAACGAGATCAACCGTGCGGCGCTGCTCGACGGCAAGAAGACGGCGTCGGGCCGCGAAGAGGTCATGGGTATCACCAAGGCTTCGCTCGCGACGGAGTCGTGGCTGTCGGCCGCGTCCTTCCAGGAGACGACCCGCGTGCTCACGCAGGCCGCCATGGAGGGCAGGTCCGACCCGCTGCTCGGTCTCAAGGAGAACGTCATCATCGGTCAGCTCATCCCGGCCGGTACGGGTCTTCCGCGGTACCGCAACGTCACCGTCGAGGCCACCGAGGAGGCGAAGGCGGAGCGTTACCCGAACCGCATCTTCACCGACGACTCGACGTTCACGGAGGGCGACCTGTCGTTCGTCGACTTCGACTCGTTCTCGTCCGACGACTTCACGCCGGGTACCTACAACTGATCGACGCGGGGCGCGCAAGCGCCCCGCTCGGTCAGGTCGAGTGCCGCCCCTTCGGGCGGTGTATCGAGACCTCAACCCGAAGCCCCCGTCCTTCCTAGGCGGGGGCTTCGGCATTGCGTCAGACCGTCGAGTCGTAGACAATGTAGACATGTCTACCGAAGTCATCTCCATCCGCCTCCCCGCCGAGATGAAGTCGCGCTTGGACACCCTGGCGGAGTCGACGGGTCGCTCAGCGGCCTTTTACGTGAAGGCCGCGCTCGAGGACCGGATAGACGACCTGGAGTGGGCGTACGGCATCGCCGCGAAGGCCGAGAGCCTGCGGGCGGGACGCCGCCCGGCGCAGCCGATCGATTCGCTGCTCGAGGACCTGGCATTCATCCGCGAGGAACTCGCGAACAGCGACGACGCCGAGTGACCTGGACGCTCCTCACGGATCGAGACTTCGATCGGGCGCTGAAACGCCTCGACCGCCCAGTTCAACGACGCATCCTGAGCCGTCTTCTCAGCCTCGCCGAGTTGGATGACCCTCGGCACCGGCTGAAGCCGCTGAGCGGACCGCTGGCCGGTTTGTGGCGATTTCGGGTCGACGACTTCCGGGTGATCGTGGACGTCCGGGTCTCCGAGGTCGTCCTGGTGGCGATCGACGCGGGACGCCGCGACAGCATCTACGACTGAGCTGCGCAGCTAGGCTGGCGACAGACGAGAGGAGCCTCACATGGCCCAGGCGAAGGATGAATCCGCGCAGCCCACCCCGGCAGACGAGGTTCCCGAAGAGATCGTCGTCGAAGAAGACGAGATCCTCGTCGAGGAGGCTCCGACCACCGAGTCGGCGACCGCGACCGCGACGCTGACCGACGAGAAGGTCGAGTCTCCGCTCGCGGGGGAGCGCGTCGTCTACGTCAGCACTCCGACCCCGCCGAAGCCGCGCAGCAACCGAATCGTCGGATCGCTCTTGGCGCTGCTCGGCGCGGTGGTCTTCGCGATCGCCTATGCCGGCGTCGCCGCCCTACTGCTCGGCACGATCGTCGCTGAGCCGTTCCGGTCGGCGGGCTTCGGTGCGTTCATCCGCGACGCGTCGTTCTGGGTGCCGGTGCTGTTCTTCGCCATCGGCTTCGTGCTCGTCGTGCTGCTGCTCAACCGCGCCGCGTGGTGGGTGCACGTGCTCGGCAGCCTTCTGGTCGCCGTCATCGTCTACTTCGGTTCGATCGGCGTGCTGCTGCTGCTCAACAGTTTCGCGGGAGATCCCGACGCCGGGTTCCTGACTTTCGCGACGAGCCCGTTCGTCGTGGCAGCCGCACTCGTCGCCCGCGAGGTGTCGATCTGGGTGGGTCTGCTCATCGCGCTGCGCGGTGGCAAGGTGAAGGAGCGCAACCGCGTCGACCGCGAGGCCTTCGACGCCGAGCAGAGCGACAAGAAGGCGACCGATGGGGCAACCGCCGCGGCGGCGTAGCTTCTTCGTCGCGCTCTTCGTCGCCGTCACCTGGGCGGCTGGCACCTTCGCGGTCGCCGGCATCCTCGCGGTGGCTCTCGATCGGGATCCCGTTGAAACCCCGGCGCCGCCGTACGCCGGCCTGATCGGGCTCGCCGTCGCCGGGGTCGCGGTCTGGCTTGCCGTCGGGCTCACCGCTCGCGCGCGCACGCCGTGGGTCGGGGCGATCGCGACAGCGGCGGCGGTCTACCTCGTGATCCTCGGGGCCGCCCTGCTGGGGTCGTTCCGCCTGTTCGCCGAGCAGGCGACGAGCCCGTTCGTCATCGTCGCGGTCATCCTCGCCGCGATCGCGGTCGTCGGCACCTGGTTCGCCATGCGGCGCCCCCGCCGCGTCAGCCCCCCGCGCTAGCCCCCACTGAGTTAGCCCCCACTGAGTTAGCCCCCCCAACGCGGGACTGTCGGCAGACGCACTGCGCTCGTAGCCTCGAACCAACGAGGGACGAATCCGCAGCCCCTCGGCGCATACCGCTTCGGGGGGAACGGTGAGCGTGTTTGTCGTCAGGGGGTGACGATGACCTCCCTGTCAGAGATTCTCATCATTCGCGGCTTGATGCCGATCACCAGTCTTGACGTCGCGACCGGTGATCCGCAGTTCGACGAGGCGCACGTGCGCGAGCTGCTCGACGACGGCGTGGTCACCGAAAGCCAGGTCGCGTCGGCCCGCGCCGCGCAGCTCGGGCTGCCGTTCGTCGATCTGACCGAGTACCCGGTCGACCGCTCCGCCGTCGCCCTCGTGCCGATGCAACTGCTGAAGCGGTACGAAGTGCTGCCGATCGGGCGCGATGGCGACCGGCTGATGCTCGCGATGGCCGACCCGCGCGATGTGCTCGCGATCGACGACGTGCGGGCGGCGGTGCGGATGCAGGTGCGTCCCGTCGTCGCCGAGCGCAGCGACCTGCTCGCCGCGATCGCGCGCCTGGTGCGCTCCGACGGCGAGCTCAGCGAGCTGACGACGGCGATTGTCGAAGAGAACGGCCCGACGGGGAGCGACCTCGTTCCGTTCGCCTCCGAGGCGAGTGAAGACGATGCGCCGATCGTGCGGTTCGTCAACCTGCTCATCAGCCAGGCCATCTCCGACCAGGCCTCCGACATCCATATCGAGCCCGCGGAACGCGACATGCACGTGCGCTACCGCATCGACGGCGTGCTGCACGAGATGCAGCGAGCGCCCAAGAACATTCAGAACGGCGTCATCTCGCGGCTCAAGATCATGAGCGACATCGACATCGCCGAGCGACGCAAGCCGCAAGACGGCCGGATGTCGGTCATTCACGGTGGCAAGCAGATCGACCTCCGCGTCGCGACTCTTCCGACGGTGTTCGGCGAGAAGGTCGTCATGCGTATTCTCGACAACTCGATGACCGGGCTCGGCATGGACCAGCTGCGGCTGCTCGACCGGAATGCCGCGGTCTACAAGGCGTCGTACACGAAGCCGTACGGCATGATCCTCGTCACCGGGCCGACCGGTTCGGGAAAGTCGACGACCCTGTACACGACGCTCCACGAGGTCGCGCGGCCAGAGATCAACGTCATCACCGTCGAAGACCCGGTCGAGTACCGCATCGCGGGAATCAACCAGGTGCAGGTCAACCC
>CAZCEE010000172.1:0-5676 GCA_964497165.1 uncultured Schumannella sp.
GTACGAGGCGCACTCCTACGGCCTCGACCTCGACACGATGCGCATCGACATGGCGGTCGGGCGGGAGGGCGGCCTTGAGGTGAAGCCGCAGGTCATCATCGCCGGCTGGTCGGCGTACCCGCGCGAGCTCGACTTCGCCGCTTTCCGGGCGATCGCCGACGAGGTCGGCGCGAAACTCTGGGTCGACATGGCGCACTTCGCCGGACTGGTGGCCGCCGGCCTGCACCAGAGCCCCATGCCGCACGCACACATCGTGTCATCGACCGTGCACAAGACGATCGGCGGCCCGCGCTCGGGCTTCATCCTGACCAACGACCCCGACATCGCGAAGAAGATGAACTCCAACGTCTTCCCGGGGCAGCAGGGCGGGCCGCTCATGCACGTCATCGCGGCGAAGGCGACGGCGTTCAAACTCGCAATGGAGCCGGAGTTCGCCGAACGGCAGAAGGTGACGGTGAGTGGCGCCCGGATCATCGCCGAACGGCTCATCCAGGCAGACGTCGCGGCGGCCGGCGTCTCGGTGCTCACCGGCGGCACCGACGTGCATCTCGTGCTCGTCGACCTGCGCAACTCGGCTCTCACCGGGCAGGATGCCGAGAATCTGCTGCACGAAGTCGGCATCACCGTGAACAAGAACTCGGTGCCGAACGACCCGCGACCGCCGATGGTGACGTCCGGCGTGCGCATCGGCACGCCGGCCCTGGCGACCCGCGGTTTCCAGGACGCGGAATTCGGTGAGGTCGCCGAGATCATCGCGGCTACCCTGAAGGCCGACCCTGACCTGCCGGCTCTGCGCGCGCGTGTCGAAGCTCTCGCTTCGCGATTCCCGCTCTACCCCGGCCTGACGAGCCCCGGGAGCTGGCAATGACCGCCATCACACTCGACGGCGTCGCCACTGCGACCGCCATCAAGAATGAACTGCGGGTGCGCATCGAGGCGCTCGCCGAGCGCGGCATCGTCCCCGGCCTCGGCACGCTGCTCGTCGGCGAAGACCCCGGCTCGATCTCGTACGTGTCGAGCAAGCACCGCGACTGCGCGGAGGTGGGCATCCGTTCGATTCCCGTCGAGCTGCCCGCCACGGCATCCGAAGCCGAGGTGCGCTCCGCTGTCGCCGGGCTCAACGCCGACCCGTTGGTGACCGGATACATCGTGCAACTGCCGTTGCCGAAGGGCATCGACGAGAACCCGATCCTCGAACTCATCGACCCCGACAAAGACGCCGACGGCCTGCACCCGACCAACCTCGGCCGCCTGGTGCTCGGCGTCGAGGGCGACCTGCACTCCCCGCTGCCGTGCACGCCCGCGGGAGTCGTCGAGTTGCTGCGCCGCCACGACGTTCCGATCGCCGGCCAGCATGTCGTCATCGTCGGCCGTGGGCTCACCGTCGGCCGCCCGCTCGGACTCGTCTTCACCCGTAAAGGCATCGACGCGACCGTGACCCTCACCCACTCCCGCACCGTCGACCTGCCGACCGAGGTGCGCCGTGCCGACATCGTCGTGGCCGCGATCGGCGTGCCGCACTTCGTGAAGGCCGAGTGGATCAAGCCCGGCGCAGCAGTGCTGGATGTCGGGGTCACCCGCGTGGGCATGACCGAGTCCGGCAAGGTACGCCTGCACGGTGACGTCGACCCGGCAGTCGCCGAGGTGGCGGGTTGGTTGTCGCCCAACCCGGGTGGCGTCGGGCCGATGACCCGTGCGCTGTTGCTCTCCAACGTCGTCGACGCCGCCGAGCGTCAATCCGCCTGACCGCGCCCTCGGTGGTCGAACTGGCTTTCCGAACTCAGGAGTTTGTGGGGAGGAAGTGGCGCGAGCCCGGTTCTGAGGTCACTCCAACCACCCCTCCCACTTGATCCCCACCCTTTCCTGAAAACGGAAAGCAGGGTCAGGAGTCGCGGGCGGCCCCGCCGGAGGGGCGCACCGGGAAGACCTCGGGGGCGGCGAAGCCGTGCTCGGCGAACGCGCCGTCGACGGCGACCTGGATGCGGGAGACGGCGTCGAGCGGTGCGAGGGCGATCGCCGCTCCGCCGAATCCGCCGCCGGTCATCCGGGCGCCGAGAGCGCCGTACTCCCGCGCCGTCTCCACGGCGAGGTCGAGTTCGGGCACCGAGATCTCGAAGTCGTCGCGCATGGAGGTGTGCGAGGCGTCGAGCAGCGCGCCGATCGCCGCCGGGCCCTCTTCGCGCAGGGTGCGCACGAAATCCAGAACCCGCTGGTTCTCGGTGACGACGTGCCGCACGCGGCGGAAAGTCACGTCGTCGAGCACCTCGCAAGCACGCGCGAGGTCGTCGACCGTGAGGTCGCGGAGCGAAGGCACCCCGAGGGCGGCAGCTCCGGCTTCGCAGGATGCCCGGCGCTCGCCGTACCCGCCCGTGGCGTGGGAATGCGAAACGCCCGTGTCCATCACCAGCAGGGTGAGCCCCGCCGCGGTGAAACCCAGCGGCACGACCTCCGCGTCGAGGCTGCGGCAGTCGAGGAAGACTGCCGAGTCCGCCTGGCCGAGCAGCGACGCCGACTGGTCCATGATGCCGGTCGGGGCGCCGACGAACTCGTTCTCGGCGAGCTGCCCCGCGCGGGCAAGGTCGGGGCGCGACATGCCGAGGCGCCACAGGTCGTCGAGCGCCAAGGCGACGGCGCACTCGATCGCCGCTGACGACGATAGGCCCGCACCGACCGGCACGTTGGAATCGATCACGAGGTCGACTCCGGGCACTGCGGCGAGGTCGGCACCCGAGCGGCCGAGCGCCCAGGCGACTCCGAGCGGGTAGTCGGCCCAGCCGGCGCTCCCGCGGGCGGCGTCGAGATCGGCCAACGGGAGCTCGACGACCTGATCCGAGAACGTGCTCGCGACGCGGAGGACGGCATCCTCTCGGGCCCCCGCCGCGACGATCGTGCGCCGGTCGATCGCGAACGGCAGCACGAAGCCTTCGTTGTAGTCGGTGTGTTCGCCGATCAGGTTGACCCGACCGGGTGCCGACCAGAGGCCGTCCGGCGCTCGGCCGGCGAGCTCCGTGAACAGGGTGCGCACGTCGTCGCGCAGGTCGCTCATACCGATTCGATCGCCTTCCGGATGTTCGCTGCCGCCGTCTCGGGCGGGATGTCGCCGACCCAGGCTCCCATGGCCGCCTCCGACCCGGCGAGGTACTTGAGCCGGTCCGGAGCGCGGCGCGGCGAAGTGAGCTGCAGGTGCAGGCGTAGCGCCTGACGTCCGACGTTCACCGGCGCCTGGTGCCACGCCGCGATGTACGGGGTGGGGGAGTCGTAGAGCGCGTCGATGCCGCGCAGCAGCCGGAGGTAGAGCGGGGCGAGTTCGGCGCGCTGCTCGTCATCGGTCGCGGCGAAGTCGGGTACGTGCCGGTGCGGCACGAGGTGCACCTCGATCGGCCAGCGGGCGGCGAAGGGCACGTACGCCGTCCAATGCTCACCGGCGAGTACGACCCGCTCCGACGCGCGTTCGAAGTTCAGGATGTCGTCGAACATCCCCGGTCCGAGCCGGTCGGCGGCGTCGAGCATCCTGGTGGTGCGCGGCGTGACGTACGGATAGGCGTAGATCTGGCCGTGCGGATGCGCCAGCGTCACCCCGATCGCTTCGCCGCGGTTCTCGAACGGGAACACCTGCTCGATCCCGGGCAGCGCGGAGAGTGCGGCGGTGCGGTCGGCCCAAGCCTCGATGACGGTGCGGGCGCGACTCTCGGTCTGCGTGCCGAACGATCCTTCGTGCTCGGGGCTGAAGCACACCACCTCGCAGCGCCCGACCGAGGTGCGGGTGCGACCGAGCCCGAGTTCGGTGAGGTCGTCGAGCCCGAGCGGCGGATCGTCGGCGTCGGGGGTGAGAGCCGGTCCGAAGGACGGCGAGCGGTTCTCGAAGACGGCAACGTCGTAGACATCCGGGATCTCGGACGGGTTCGTTGCGGTCTGCGGCGCGAGCGGGTCCTGGTCGGCGGGCGGCAGGAACACGCGGTTCTGACGCGCGGCGGCGACGGTGATCCAGTCGCCGGTGAGCACGTCTTGCCGCATCGTCGCGGTGACCGGACGCGGGTCGAGCACGCGGGCGTCGACGTGGCGCTCCGGGCCGAGGGTGGTGTCGGCGTCGTCGAAGTAGAACAGCTCGCGGCCATCGGCGAGTTGCGCGGTGTGTTTCACGACTCCGGACATGTGATTACGATAGCGAAAGTGCCACTTTCGCATCCGAAAGGAATCGAAGCATGGGGTCGCTCGACGCGGAAGCCCGGCGAGACGCGCTTGCCGGCTTGCTCGCCGAACACGGCTTCGTCGCCGTCGCCGAAGCGAGCGCGCGGCTCGGAGTCAGCGAAGTGACCGTACGCGCCGACCTCACCGTGCTCGCCGCCCGGGGCATCGCCCGACGAGTGCACGGCGGCGCCGTCGCCGCTGGCTCGGTGCGCGAAGCCCCCGTCGAGGCGACCGCCGAACGTGACGCCGGACTCAAACGTGCGATCGGTGTCGTCGCCGCCGGCCTCGTCACGAGCGGCTCGAGCGTCATGCTCGACGTCGGGTCGACCACCCACGCCGTCGCCGCCGCGCTCGTCGCTCGCACCGACCTGAGCGACGTCGTCGTCATCACCAACGGCCTCTCGATCGCGCTCACCCTGGAAGCCGCGATCCCCCGGTTCACGGTCATCGTCACCGGGGGGAGCCTCCGCCCACTGCAGCACTCGCTCGTCGACGCGATCGCGGTCGACACGCTCCGTGGCCTGCACGCCGATCTCGCCATCCTCGGCTGCACCGGCGTCGCTCATGACCGGGTGACCAACGTGAACCTGCCCGAAGCCGCCGTCAAACGCGCGATGATCGCGGCGTCGTCATCGTGCGTACTCGCCACCGACACCTCGAAGTTCGGCCGACGCGACCTGAGCACCGTGGCCCCGCTCTCCACATTCGGCACCGTCGTCACTGCGGGGCCGGGAGCGGATGCCCTCCAGCTGCCATCCGCGACACGCCTCGTCGTCGCGGCCTAGGCTGGCCGACGTGAATCACGTCGACGCCGCCGGACGCCACCTCGTCATCGAATCCGACGGCGCGCGCGCCGAGATCGGCACCGTCGCGGCGGTGCTGCGCTCGCTCAGCGTCGGAGGTGTGGCGATCACCGAGACCACCGACGGTACGGGAACCCCGCCCTTCGGTAACGGGATCGTGCTCGCGCCGTGGCCGAACCGCGTACGCGACGGCCGCTGGAGCCTCAACGGCGTCGAACAGCAACTCGACCTCACCGAGCGTGACCGGAACAACGCGTTACACGGGCTGCTGCGATACACCGACTACGTCGTGCGTGAGGAAGCGGCCGACGCGGTGACCCTCGGCGCGCTCATCGCGCCGCAGCACGGCTGGCCGTTCCTGCTCGACACCTGGGTGCGGTACGAGGCGCGTGCGGATGGCCTCACGGTCACGCACGGGGTGACCAACCTCAGCGACCGCCGCGCGCCGTACGCCGTGGGCACGCATCCGTTCCTGCGCATCGGTGAGAACCCGATCGAAGACCTCGTGATCACGATCGCCGCCGCGACCTACTTCGATGTCGACGACCGGCTCAACCCGATCGCCGAGCGACCGGTCGACGGCACGCGGTTCGACGCGCGGGCGGGCCTCCGGGTCGGCGACCTCGACTATGACACCGCCTTCGGGGGTGTCACGCACCGCGACGGCGCGAGCGCGTGGCTCACC
>CAZCEE010000173.1:0-5668 GCA_964497165.1 uncultured Schumannella sp.
AGAAGCGCAAGAACGACATCACGTCGGTGCTCTCCGACGTGCCGGGGCTGGGGCCGGCCCGGGTCAAGGTGCTTCTTGCACACTTCGGGTCGGTTACCCGGTTGCGCGCCGCTTCCGCCGATGACATCGCCGAGGTGCGCGGTGTCGGCCCGTCCCTGGCCGCGGCGATCGTCGGTAGGCTGAGCGGAGACACCGAAGGGTAGTGACCGTGGCAGTGACCGGCGACCAGACGCGGGTCGAGGCGAGCGCACCACGCCGAGAGCTCCTGCTCGTCACCGGGATGTCGGGCGCGGGCCGGTCAACGGTTGGCAATGCTCTCGAAGATCTCGGCTGGTACGTGGTCGACAACCTGCCCCCGCAGATGCTGCGCCCCCTCGTCGACCTCTCCCGGCACACCGGGGAGACCATCCCGCGGGTCGCGGCGATCGTCGACATCCGTGGCGGGCGGCTCTTCGCCGACGTGCAGCACGAACTCGAGTCGCTGCGCGGCACCGACGACACTCGGCTACTGTTCCTCGACGCGACCGACGCCGCCCTCGTGCGACGCTTCGAGTCGGTGCGCCGGCCGCACCCCCTGCAGGGCGACGGAACGCTGCTCGACGGAATCTCGGAAGAACGGGCACGGGTCGCCGAGCTTCGGTCGCAGAGCGACCTCGTGATCGACACCAGCGAGCTGAACATCCACCAGTTGGCGACCCTCGTCGCCGAACACTTCGCGGCTGCCGACGAGCCGACGACCCGGGTCACCGTGCTGAGCTTCGGCTACAAGTACGGCCTCCCGTCAGACGCCGACCACGTAGCGGACTGTCGCTTCCTGCCGAATCCGTTCTGGGTTCCCGAACTCAAGCCGCTCACCGGGGTCGACCCCCAGGTGAGCGAGTACGTCCTCGGGCTGCCGGGCGCCCGGGAGTTCGTCAACGGCTATGTCGAGGCGCTGAGTGCGGTACTCGCCGGGTACGGTCGCGAGAACAAGCGGCACGCTACGATCGCTCTGGGATGCACCGGCGGCAAGCACCGCTCCGTGGCGATGGCAGAAGAGCTCAAGGCCCGGCTGAGTGTGCTCCCCGGCGTCGCGGTCAGCGTCAAACACCGCGACCTCGGTCGCGAATGACCGACCGAATCACAGACCTAAGGACGACTGCGTGGCACTGACCGCCGATGTCAAAGAAGAACTCGCCGGGGTCGAGGTCGGCAAGACCGGGGTTCGCGCTGCGGAGCTGGCTGCCCTCCTGCGGTTCTCCAGCGGTCTGCACACGATTTCCAACCGGATCGCGGTCGAAGCGGAGCTGGAATCGCCCAAGATCGCGCGCCGCGTGCGCAAGGACCTCGCGGAGCTGTACGGGGTGCGCAGCGAGGTCTCGGTGATCTCGGGCAGCAACTTGCGGCGCACGAGCACCTACCTGGTTCGCGTGATCGAGGGCGCCGAGACCCTCGCGCGCCAGACGGGTCTCATCGACGCGCGGAATCGCCCGGTGCGCGGACTGCCGAACCGGTTGACGACCGGGTCTCGCGATGAGCTTGCTGCGATCTGGCGCGGGGCGTTTCTCGCCACCGGGTCGCTGACTGACCCCGGGCGCTCGGCCGCACTCGAAGTGGTCTGCCCCGGCAACGAGGCGGCGATGGCGCTCGTCGGTGCCGCGGGGCGCCTCAAGGTCTCCGCCAAGGCGCGGGAGGTGCGCGGTTCGTTCCGCGTCGTGGTGCGCGACGGCGAGGCGATCAGCACGATGCTCCAGTTGATGGGCGCCGGGGCGAGCGTGACCGCCTGGGAGGAGCTGCGCCAGCGGCGGGAGGTGCGGGCGACAGCCAACCGACTGGTCAACTTCGACGATGCCAACCTGCGGCGGTCCGCCCAAGCGGCGGTCGCCGCGTGTGCCCGGGTCGAGCGGGCTCTCGAGATCCTCGGCGAGGAGGTGCCCGATCACCTGCGATACGCGGGGGAGTTGCGCCTCAGCCACCGCGATGCGAGCCTCGACGAACTCGGCCATCACGCCGACCCGCCGATGACGAAGGATGCGGTCGCCGGTCGCATCCGTCGCCTGCTCGCGATGGCCGACAAGAAGGCCTCCGACCTCGGCCTGCCGGGCACCGACGCGGGGCTTCCCGACCTGGACTAGCGCGCGGCATCGGGTCCGGCTCCCGGCGTAGGCTGGCGGCATGGCTGACTACACGCTTCCGGACCTCCCGTACGACTATGCGGCGCTCGAGCCGCACATCAGCGCCAGGATCATGGAGTTGCATCACGACAAACACCACGCGGCCTACGTCGCCGGTGCGAACACCGCGCTGGAGAAGCTCGCCGAGGCGCGCGATTCGGGCGACTACGGCAATGTGCCGAAGCTCGAGAAGGACCTCGCGTTCCACCTCGGCGGTCACATCAACCACTCGATTTTCTGGAAGAACCTGTCCCCGGACGGCGGCGACAAGCCGGCCGGCGAGCTGGGCGCCGCGATCGACGAGTTCTTCGGATCGTTCGACAAGTTCGTCGGTCACTTCAGCGCCGCCGCGAACAGCCTCCAGGGCTCCGGCTGGGCCGTGCTCGCGTGGGATCCGGTGGGCTCACGCCTGCTCATCCACCAGCTCTACGACCAGCAGAACAACACGCCGCTGGGCGTCACCCCGATTCTGCAGCTCGACATGTGGGAGCACGCCTTCTACCTCGACTACGTCAACGTCAAGGCCGACTACGTGAAGGCGTTCTGGAACATCGCGAACTGGGCGGATGTCGGCGCGCGTTTCGAGGCGGCGCGTTCGGGAGCCGCGGGGCTGCTGCTACTGTCGTAGAGGCTCAAACTCCGGTCAATCGGAGTTGTGTGCGGCCGGGATCCGACCTTTGAGGATCCGGTCCCGGCCGCCTCCCGCCACCGCCACCACACACCCCCACGACCACTTTCAAGGAGCATCTGTGTCGGTCAAGATCGGTATCAACGGCTTCGGACGAATCGGGCGGAACTACCTCCGCGCGGCTCTCGCCAAGGGCAGCGACCTGGAGATCGTCGCCGTCAACGACCTCACCGACAACAAGTCGCTCGCGCACCTGCTGAAGTACGACTCGATCACCGGTCGACTGGACGGCACCGTCGAGTACGACGGCAACCAGATCGTCGTCAACGGCAAGCCGATCCGCGTCTTCGAGGAGCGCGACCCCGCGGCTCTCCCGTGGTCGGACTACGGCGTCGACATCGTCATCGAGTCGACGGGCCGATTCACCGACGCCAAGGACGCCCGCAAGCACATCGACGGCGGCGGCGCCAAGAAGGTGCTCATCTCCGCTCCTGCGTCTGGTGAAGACGCGACCTTCGTGATGGGTGTCAACGAGGGCCTGTACGACCCCGCGTCGCACCACATCATCTCGAATGCCTCGTGCACCACGAACTGCCTCGCGCCGCTCGCCAAGGTGTTCAACGACGAGTTCGGCATCGAGCGCGGGCTGATGACTACGATCCACGCGTACACCGCCGACCAGAACCTGCAGGACGGCCCGCACAGCGACCTCCGCCGTGCCCGCGCCGCGGCAATCAACATCGTTCCGACGTCGACCGGCGCCGCCAAGGCGCTCGGTCTGGTGCTGCCCGAGCTTGTCGGCAAGCTCGACGGCTTCGCGCTGCGCGTGCCCGTGCCGACCGGTTCGATCACCGACCTCACGGTCACCGCGTCGAAGCCCGTCACGGTCGACGCGATCAAGGCCGCCTACAAGGCTGCCGCCGAGGGCCCCATGAAGGGCATCCTCAAGTACACCGAAGACGAGATCGTCTCGAGCGACATCGTCTCCGACCCGCACTCGTCGATCTTCGACGCGGGCCTGCTGCGGGTTCTCGGCGACCAGGTGAAGCTCTCGGCGTGGTACGACAACGAGTGGGGCTACTCCAACCGTCTCGTCGACCTGACCGAGTACGTCGCTGCTCGCCTCTAACCTCGTGACACTCCGCACCATCGAGACCCTCGGCGATCTCGCCGGCAAGGTCGTGCTGCTCCGTTGCGACCTCAACGTGCCGCTCGACGGCGGCCGGATCACGGATGACGGCCGAGTGCGCGCGTCGATCCCCACGATTCGGATGCTGCGCGCCGCCGGCGCGTCGGTCGTCGTCATGTCCCACCTCGGCAGGCCCGAGGGCGCTCCCGACCCGAAGTACAGCCTCGCGCCGGTCGCCGCGCGCCTGGAGGAGCTGCTGGGGGAGCCCGTGGCGTTCTCAGAGAACGCTGCCGCGCCCGAGCGCGTCGGCGACGGGGTGACGCTGCTGGAGAATCTCCGATTCGATCCGCGCGAAGCGTCGAAGGATGCCACGGAACGCGAGTCCTACGCCGCCGAACTCGCGGCCTTGGGCGACGCGTTCGTCTCGGATGGCTTCGGAGTCGTCCACCGCAAGCAGGCGAGCGTGTACGAGTTGGCGAAGGCACTGCCGTCGGCGGCCGGTCTGCTCATCGCCACCGAGCTCGACGTACTCGACCGGCTGACCGCCCGACCCGCGAAGCCCTACACCGTCGTACTCGGTGGCTCGAAGGTCTCCGACAAGCTCGGCGTGATCGACGCGCTGCTGCCCAAGGTCGATCGGCTGCTCATTGGCGGCGGGATGCTCTTCACCTTTTTGGCCGCGCGGGGTCACAAGATCGGCAAGAGCCTTCTTGAGGATTCGCAGTACGAGACGGTGAAACGCTACGTCGCCGAAGCGGCGGAACGTGGTGTCGAGCTGGTGCTGCCGACCGACATCGTGATGGCATCCGGCTTCTCGGCCGACGCGCAGCACGTCGTCGCTTCGGCCGATGCTCTGGAAGACACGGAGTTCGGCGCGGACGGCATCGGGCTCGACATCGGGCCGGAAACCGCGGCGGCGTTCGCCGCACACATCCGCTCATCGCGTACGGTCTTCTGGAACGGTCCGATGGGCGTGTTCGAGTTCCCCGCCTTCGCCGAGGGAACCCGCGCGGTCGCCCAGGCACTCACTGAGGTCGACGGCCTCGGGGTGGTCGGCGGCGGCGACTCGGCCGCCGCGGTGCGTGCGCTCGGGTTCGCCGACGAGCAGTTCGGTCACATCTCGACCGGCGGCGGGGCCAGCCTCGAGTTTCTAGAAGGTAAGACGCTTCCCGGCCTGGAGGTCCTCGGATGGCAACAGACATGACGTCTCAGAAGCAGCGGATCCCGCTGATCGCGGGCAACTGGAAGATGAACCTCGACCACCTGCAGTCGATCGCGTTCGTGCAGAAGCTGGCGTGGACCCTCAAGGACGCGCGCCACGACTTCGGAGCGGCCGAGGTCGCGGTCTTCCCACCTTTCACCGACCTACGCAGCGTGCAGACCCTGGTGAATGCCGACGACCTGCCGATCGCGTTCGGCGGTCAGGACATCTCGGCCCACGACAGCGGCGCCTACACCGGCGAGATCTCGGGGGCGTTCCTCAAGGCACTCGACACGAAGTACGTCATCATCGGCCACTCGGAGCGTCGGCAGTACCACGGCGAGACGGATGAGGCGATCGCGGCCAAGGTCGCCGCAGCGCACCGGCACGGCATCGTCCCGATCATCTGCGTGGGTGAAACCGCCGACGACCTCGAACAGCACGGCCCGAGCGCCGTGCCGGTCGGGCAACTCCGCGTCGCACTCGAAGGTGTGTCGAAGGGCGCCGAGATCGTCGTCGCCTACGAGCCCGTCTGGGCGATCGGATCGGGCCTGGCC
>CAZCEE010000174.1:0-5665 GCA_964497165.1 uncultured Schumannella sp.
CCGCGTCCGAGGGCCATGGCGATCCCCGCGACGTCGCGCGCGCCGAGGGCGTAGCCGCCGTAATCGAGGGGGGCGACCGCTCGGTAGAGCCCGAGCTCGGTGAGCGCCGCGAGAATCTCGGGGTGAAGCCGCCCGTTCTGCTCAGCCTCGGCACCGAGTTCGCGGATGCGCGGCTCGAGCTCGCGAATGCCCGCCGCAATCCGCTGACCGTGGTCGGAGAGGTATCGGGGGGCCGGCGGCTCGAGCGGAGTGGTGCGCTCGGGGGGCGGGGCAAGAGGCAGAGTGGTGCTCATGCGTGTAGGACTCCTTCGTCGCTCCAGTCGCGAATAACCATACTGTACCGCACAGTTCAGATTCCGGGTACAGTGGCACCATGTCCGTCTACGCGAGGACGCCGAAGCCGCGTCCGATCCGGGTGCCGAAGCTGCACCATGCGACTTTCATGACCATGGAGATCGATCCGATGGTGCGTTTCTATGAAGCGGTCTGCGGTCTGCAGCCGATCTTCTACTCCGAGCACGCGGCGTGGCTGGTGAACGATGAGGCGAATCACCGGATCGCGTTGCTGCGTCTGCCGGGAACGAAGCCGCCGGTCGACAAGCCGCATACCGCGGGCATCCATCACACGGCGTTCGAGTACCCCGACTTCGACTCCTGGCTTGACAACTATGTGCGGCTGCGTGACGTGGGCATCCTTCCGGCGTTCTGCATGGACCACGGCATGACGATGTCGATCTACTACGCCGACCCTGACGGCAACGGCATCGAGATCCAGGTCGACAACTTCCACGACTGGGGAAAGTCCACCGAATGGATGTGGGCGTCGCGGGAGTTCGCTGAAGACCAGCTCGGCCCGCAGTTCGACCCCGACAAGCTCGTCGTCGCCCGCGAATCCGGACTCGACCACGACGAGATCCACCGACGTGCCTACGCCGGCGAGTACCGCCCCGCCGTCGAAGTACCGAACCCGGCATTCCCGGATCGGTGGGCGGAGCGCGTCGCTGCGAACCCCGAGCTGCTCGCCGGCGTGCCCCTCCCGACGGGGGCCTGACCCGACGCGCGCTACAGGCGCAGGGTGTGCAGCCGGTCGGCCCGCCGTTCGGCAAGTACTACGGCACGCCCACCGCGGTCGTGGATGTCGAAGCCGGGTTCCCGGTCGCGGCAGCCATCGAGCCCGCCGGTGACGTCGTGCCCGGCACCCTTCCTGGCGGGAAAGTCGTCGAAGCGATCCACGTCGGACCGTACGACACGATGGAGACCACCTACGCCGAGGTGGAGCGCTACTTCACCGAGGCGAAACTGGCGCCGGGATCGGTCATGTGGGAGAGCGACCTCACCGATCCCGAGGCCGAGCCGGATCCCGCGGCCTGGCGCACGCAGATCTGTTGGCCCATCGCCTGAACCGGTTCGCCGAGCGGTCGGGGCCTCCGCGCCTCGGTCGCTCCGAGCGCTGATATAGTCGTCAGGTTGACCATCGATCCTCGCGATCTCGGTCGACCAGCCACGCGCCCGTAGCTCAACGGATAGAGCATCTGACTACGGATCAGAAGGTTGGGGGTTCGAATCCCTCCGGGCGCACCAGATCCTGATGTCGGCTGTCGCCGACTCCGTTTCGAGGACGCCGGCGACGTAGCTCATCCCCAGGTGTGCCCGGATAGGTTGTTCGGGTGGAGACCTGCGCCCCGTCGATCCCGCTCCTTGAGGACTGAGGCATGCCCGAGCTCGAGGATTTCGAGGAGTTGTATCACGACGCTCCCGTCGGGTACATCACGACGAGAGTCGATGACCGCATCACTCGGGTGAACCGCCGCTTCCTCGAGTGGACCGGCTACGAGGAAGCGGATGTCGTCGGCCACCGGTTCGTCGATCTGCTCGATCCCGCCACCCGGGTGTTCTACGAGACCCGGCACGTGCCCGTGCTTCACCGCGAGGGCGAGACGCGCGAAGTCGTTCTCGGCATCCGGTGCAAGACCGGCGACCTCATGCCGATCCTCATCAACTCGGTGCTCGTTCTCGGGCCGGATGACAAAGCGCGACTGGTGCGCTCGGCGATCTTCGACGCCACGGAACGCAGCCAGTACGAGCGCGACCTGGTCGCCGAGCGGCGGATCGCCGAGTCGGCCGCCGCCCGGGTGCAGGTGTTGCAGAACGCCTCGGTGGAGTTCGCCGAGAGTATGACGGAGACCGAGCTCGCCGAGGCCCTCACCCGCATCGCCGGGGATGCTCTCGGCGCATCGGTCTCGTTCGTGGCGACCGTCGCCATCGACGGCGAGCTCGAGGTCATCGCAGGAGTGAATCCGTTGGCAGGGCTCTACGCACTCGATGACCCGCGCCCGGGGCCGGACTCGTTGCAGGCGGGCACACCCATCGTGCTTGCCGGACACGAAGAAGTCGAAGAGCGGTATCCGTCCATCGCGGCGGCGATGCGCGCGGAACGCCTTGAGGGGCTCGCGTCGTTCCCACTGCTGCGCGATCACGCACCGTTCGGGATCGTCGGCGTGTTCTTCGAGCGTCGGCGCGAGCTCGAACCCTCAGCGATCGAGCTCGTGCAGGCGATCTGCCTGCAAGCGGCGCAGGCGCTGGCTCGCATCCGCCTGCAGGAGGAGCTCGCGCACCTCGCCCTGCACGACCAGCTCACGGGGCTCGCCAACCGTGCCCTTCTGCGAGAACACATCGACGCAGCACTTGCCGCAAGCGAGCGCACGAACCAACCGGTGGCCATGATGTTCCTCGACCTCGACCGGTTCAAGCCCATCAACGACCGGCTCGGTCACCCGACGGGCGACGAGGTGCTGCGCGAGGTGGCGGAGCGTCTGCGGTCGATTGTTCGGGACAGCGATGTCATCGGCCGGTTCGGCGGCGACGAGTTCATCGTGTTGTGCCCCGAGACCGATGAGGCGGAGGCCGCCCTGATCTCGGAGCGGCTGCGGGAGGAGGTCGGTCGGCCGATGGGGTGGCTGCCCGACGGCTTCGCGGTGTCGGTCAGCATCGGCGTCGTCGTGCACCACGCGAGCGAACACCCGGCGACGACCGACGAGCTTCTCGAGATCGCCGACAACGAGATGTACCGGGCGAAGAACGACGGCCGCGACCGCGTGAGCATCGCCGGCCGCTGACGGGTCGGCTGCCGAGTGTCAGGCCCCGAGCGTCGGGCCTCGACGATCAGGCCCGGTGAGCCTCGACCGAAACGGGCTCATCGAACGGCACCGCGTCGGGCGTGCCTTCGCCTTCGGCCGCGATGCCGCGCTTGTCGAGGGCTGTCTCGACGATCGTGAGCCCCTCCATGCCGGGGAGCTTCGCGATGTGCGAGTCGATGCTGCGAACGAGCTTGCGCCCCTCGGACCCGGCGAACAGGTGACCCATGACGTGGGTGACCTCGCTGTCGGGCGAGATCGTCGAGCCGACGGGTGCCCAGAACTTGCTGAGCGCGAAGCGGGCGATCACCTGGGCCTTCTTGCTCTTCTCGAGGCGATCGCGGGCCTGCGATGCGTAGAAGGCGACGTGCTTGGTCTCTTGTGCCGCGATCCGCTTGAGCAGTTCGGCGAGCACCGGGTGGTTCTCCTGGCGGGCCATGCGCAGGTAGGCCGCGTTGGCCGACCACTCGTTGGCGGCGCCCCAGGCCATGTGCACGGCGACGAAGTCGTGGCCGACGAGCCCGCCGAGCAGCGACTGCTTGATCGGGTCGAGGCGATCCTTCCAGCCCAGCTTGAGACGTGAGGCCTTGAGCTGGTCGAAGTCGACGGTGATGCCGTGCTTTCCGAGCACCGCGGCGAGAGCTTCGCCGTGCCAGAACTCTTCGCGGTTCCACATCGTCATGAACGAGCCGACCTCGGGCTCCTTGTGCGACGGGGTGGTCAGCAGATCGCGGAGGTAGCAGACGGTGTGGTACTCGACGTCGCACATGTAGCGCAGCGCCCGCAGGGTCGAAGCAGGCAGCGGGTTCGTCTCGAACGACTCGAGGTCGAGATCGGTCCAGGTCACCGGCTCGGAATTCGCGGTGTACTTGTCGATGTCGAACGCCACGGAATGCCTCCTTGTGGTGCGTCTACGAGTTCTCGGGTTTGGAAGTCTTCGAAACGGCCGCGAGGGCCGGATTGCCGTCCATCAAAGCACGCTTCGGTGACCGTATGCCCCTCTTCCAGTTCTGCACGGGCCAGTGGCGCCGCTGCGCCTCCTTGGTGAGCTGGGGGTCGGGGTTGACGGCCGTCGGGTGACCGACCATTTCGAGCCAGCCGAGGTCGGCGTGGCTGTCGCCGTAACCGTACGACGCGGCGAGGTCGGCACCGTGCTCCTTGGCATATCGGGTGAGCCAAGCGGCTCGGGATTCGTCGACGATCGGGGGCTTGGTGAGGTAGCCGGTGAGCACCCCGTCGCGCTCATGCATGGTCGTCGCGACGACGTCGTCGAAGAGGTTCTCGAACGGCTTCGCGAGCAGTCCGATCGAGCCGGAGACGAGAACGGTGCGGTGCCCGGCCTCCTTGTGCAGGCGGATCTGCTCGAGCGCCTCGTGGCTGGTGTGGCGGCGCATCGTGTCGCCGTAGCCGCCGGCGACGATCTTCTCGAGGCGCGCGACCGGCATCCCTTCGTAGCGGCGCAGGAAGCTGCGGATGAACTCACCGCGGTTGCGTCGTTCGGCCCGCAGGTAGCCGGGCACCGAGGCCAGCATGCCGAGCACCTCGCCGGGCCAGGCCGCCTTGCGCAAGCCGGCGGAGCGCACCCAGAGGTACTGCTGCACGATGTTCGAGTCGACGACCGTGCCCTCCATGTCGAACACCGCGAGGACGTCGCCGCGGGGCGGCAGTTCGGCCTTTCGAGTGGGGAGGGCCGCGGCGCGCTCGGCCTGACGTGCGCGCGAGAACGCCCGGGTCAGCTTCGCGATCGCCGGGAAGTGCACGTTCTGCAGATAGTCGTCCCAGTCGATCGCCGCGATGTCGAAGCCCTTGTCGGCCTTCTCCTTCGCGGGCAGTGCGTCGTGCAGTGCGCGGAGGTTGGAGTCGTCGAAGATCAGCTCGGTCTCGACGTAGACGCGGTAGAGCGACACGAAGTTGCGAAGCGTCGCCAGGTCGGCGACGCCCTTCTGCAACTTCGCGAGTGTGGCCTGCGAGGCTTTGGTCTTCGGGAGGATCCGCATCGCCCGTTCGCCCGCGCGCACCCGGCGCTCCAGGCGGTTGATGCCCCGCTCGACCTTGTCGGGCCCGGGGAATCTCCACACGGGCGCCACGATCGGCTTGCCACTCTTCTCGGTGAGCGGATTCTTGACGAAATACTCGTGCACGTTCTCGTACATCTGGTGGAACGGCACGGGGTTCGAGGCGCCCGAGGCCACGTGGTAGTACTCGGGCTCGCCCTTCTTCGCGGGGTTGGCGGCGGCAGCGAGGATCGCGTTGACGACGTAGTCGACCGGGATGAGGTCGAGGATGCTGTCGGGCAACCCGGGGAACTCGGGCAGCTGCCCGCGGCCGTAGGCCATGATCAGCGGGTCGGCGACCTTGAAGCCGTCGATCCAGCCAGGGAACGGATGCTTCAGCGCGCTCTCGATGATCGCGGGTCGCACGACCGACAGGCTGTGTTCGGCTCCCCACAGCTCTTCCGCCGCGCGCTCGGAGAACGCTTTCGACAGCGTGTAGACGTCGGTCCAGCCGAGGCTCTGGGCGCGGGTGCGGCC